>JAZQSB010000055.1:0-2285 GCA_045629885.1 Eubacteriales bacterium
CATTCCATCCGCTCATTTCAAAATGGTGATGTATGGGTGACATTTTAAACAAGCGTTTTCCGTGAGTAAGCTTAAAATATGAAACCTGAAGAATAACAGAAAGTGCTTCTGCTATATAAATGATGCCCATAAGCAGGAGAACGAGCGGCATATCGTACGCAAATGCCATTCCGCACACCGCACCGCCGAGAAACAACGAACCGGTATCTCCCATAAACACCTTTGCGGGGTTAAAATTATAAATAAGAAACGCTGCAAGAGCACCAAAAAGTGCGGACGCAAAAATACCAACTGTTGAATACGTCATATATGCGCCGATTATTGCAAAAACCAAAGTAACCGGCATTGTAACGCTCGTTGCAAGACCGTCAACACCGTCAGTAAGATTAACTGCATTTACCGTTCCCACAATCGCCAGAAGCATTATTATAAGATACGGAACCCAAGAGACGCTTATTGTAACATCAAAAAAAGGAATATAAAACGCAGGTGTGAGATCTCCAAGAACTCTCAGCAAAGAGAGGAACACTGCCGCGGATGTAAGCTGAAGAAGGAGCTTTTGCATCGCGGTAAGGCCCTGATTCTTTTTTTTCATTATCTTTGCAGAGTCATCAACAAAGCCGATAAATCCAAACACCGCCGCAAACAAAAATACAATTATATGCCGCAAATCCCCCTGCATCATATGCGGAACGCCGACAAGCACGGCTGCAGCACCGCTTCCGAGGATGAACATTATACCTCCCATCGTGGGGGTACCCTGCTTGCCCATATGCCACTTTGGCCCTATTTCAAGAATCTTCTGCCCGAATTTGAGCTTGCGAAGATACGGAATCAAAACCTTTCCGAAAAGATATGTAATCACAAATCCAAGCCCTGCCGCCGCAAGATATTCCGCTATCATTCTATAACCATTCCTTTTCTCTTTTTCTCTTATCGCTTATCTTCTGAAAATAAATTTTCAGACCTTCTGCTCACTTTCACCCTGCAACCGCTCAAGCACCTGCCACATTTTTGTACCGTAGCTGCCCTTTACCAGCAGCGCATCGCCTGCTTTCATATGCTTTGAAAGCTCGTCTGCAAGATTTTTCTTATCCTCACAAATTATACATTTTTCCCCCGCACCGTCAAAGTAGCTTTCTGCATATTCGCCGGTGACAAATACTATATCTGTACACGCTGCGGCAAACTGACCAATCTGACGGTGAAGCTCCTTTGCACTGTCACCAAGCTCACGCATATCGCCAAGCGCGCAGATGCGCTTTCCCGTGACGTCAAAATCGCGCAGGAGTGAGAGCGATGCGCGCATCGAATCCGGATTTGCGTTATAGCAATCACGAATTATTGCAGCGCCGTTATATTCGTATATATCCTGACGCATTCCGGTGTTTTTAAAACGGGATAACCCCTCCGAAATTGCATCATCATCCATACCAATAGCCCTGCCCACCGCAATTGCACTCAATGCATCGCGAATGTTGTGTTCACCACCGCAAGCAATAGTAAACTTTTGTTTACTGCCACGCACGGTAAACATTGATTCATACGCACCGTTTGATATTATTGCACCAAATATATCGCACTCCGGATTTTCAAGTCCAAACCATATAACGCTATGCGGTATCTTGCCTTTTAGCCCCCAAAGCAACGGATCGTCTCCGTTCAGAATGGCAACGCCGTCTTCTGTAAGCCCTTTAAAAATTTCCGTTTTTTCGCGCAGAACGCCCTCCTTTGTCCCAAAGGCTTCGAGATGACTTGCGCCAATAGTCGTTATCACCGCAACCTCGGGTGCAGCAATCGTCGTAAGCGGTAGAATTTCACCAAAATGGTTTGTTCCGATTTCAAAGACCGCGGCTTCATAGCTTTTATCAAGACCAAAAACGGTTAAAGGGAGTCCTATGTTGTTATTGTAATTTCCTTGTGTTTTGTGAGTTTTAAATGATGCCGAAAGGGTTGCGGCGCACATTTCCTTTGTCGTGGTTTTTCCCACGCTTCCTGTTATGCACACGCGCCTGAGAGACAGCAATTTAAGATATCCTTTTGCAATTTCACCAAGCGCCGCTACGGTATCAGAAACCACAATCTGCGGAATACCAAGTCCGCTTACCTCGCGCGAAACAAGAACAGCCGATGCCCCTTTTTCTTCTGCATCGCGTACAAAATCGTGTCCGTCAAACTTTTCGCCGCGAATGGCAACAAACATCTCTCCACCGTATATCTCGCGGTTATCGCGCACTATTCCCGTAACGAATGTATCTCCGCCGAGAAGTTTACCACCGCATAAC
>JAZQSB010000056.1:0-1621 GCA_045629885.1 Eubacteriales bacterium
GCATATCGGGAAAGGCGGTTTCTAAGTGGGAACGTGGATTGTCAAAGCCTTGTAACGAGCATTTGGATAGGCTTGTCGCCCTGCTTGGTTTACCGGTCGATTCACCCATAACAGCAGAAGAAAAGAGAGTCGCGCCGAAGGTAACTTTTTTGTCTACTGTTCGCAACGAGTTCATTCGTATTCTTGCTACGAGCGTAATGATTGCGGTATGTGTATGTAACTTGACAGGGACGATATCAACCGATTCGACCGTGGTTTCCCTCGGTTTCTCGGTCGCTCTTTTCTGCTTTGGTACGATGGTCAAAGGGTAAAAGTAAATCGCCACCCGTGAGAGTGGCGATTACATATTTAGTTTGCTTTCAAAATTTTTTCAACATCGGATATGTCAACATATCCCTTTTCTTTTGCGCTGTTCTCGCCTTTTTGAAGCTCGTGAAGCAGCTCGTCCGTAGCTTTCTGAATATCTTTCGTAGTCATATCACTTAGGCTCCTTATAGCGTTTCTTATACATCGGCTTTAGGTAGTTTTTACGCATATCTCGCATTGAACCGAAGAAGGCTTCCTCTGATTTGGACATAATATGACGCTCATCCTTGAGGCAAATCAGCTCCAAAGTGCAAAAAAGGTCTGCGACTTGGAACAGCCTGTAATCAGCAGGCATCACCTTACGGAACTCCGCTTGAGGAAGCATAACCGTGAAAACCGATGCCAAGAGCTTATTTAGCTCAACTTGTCCGTTATCATAGTAAACGATGATCTTTTCAAACCCCGCAAAGAATGCGTATTCCTCACGGATAAATGCCGAAAGCTGCTTGGAAAGTGCAACCGTCAAGCTAAGCGAATCGGACATATGCTTCTTTTCAACCGAGAATGTAATATAGGAGATTTCAGTATTTCTTGCGAACGACAAAATACGGTTGAGGCATTTTCTGCGTTCCGTGATGGAAAGGTTCTGATAATCTTCCTCGCGGCGAATGATGGGGCCTGCGTGAAAGCAATGCTTCACATCAAAGCCAACGTCCGCAAGTCCGTGCTCCAAGTGATGGATCTGATCCTCGATAGAATTGCTTTGGTCGTGGAATACGAGTGTAAACAAATAGAACGGTGCGTGAGGCTCGTATGAACCGAAATCGCCCGACTCATCAACGAATATACTTAGCCCGTTCATCATTCACACTCCTTCCAAAAGAAAATGGCGGGGAACATCCCCGCCGCAGGTGGACCCGGGTCCGAAGACCAGCCCGTTTCCCTTGTCTGTATTATACCATACTTTTAAGAAAAATGCAATACCTTTTATCGAAAAAATTATTCCATATCTCTTGCGGGAATTCCACCCGATAACAGTATATGCACAGACAAGGGATTTTACACGAGAATCATTTGCTTGGAAGATATTTTCTGTTGTTGCTTTAAGTATATTTATACCTTTCCGTATATTCACTGTAGAGGGCATGTTTTTCGTCATTCTTCACAATTCAAGCCTATCCTTTTTGACAGATCGAGCATTGCGAAGATAAATCTGTTCTCGAATGTCAATGTTGTCTGCGACGGGTCGCCCTCGCGGATTCTCATGGTTCTTCTGATTTCTTTAGGGATAACGACGCGTCCGAGGTCATCGATT
>JAZQSB010000057.1:0-4812 GCA_045629885.1 Eubacteriales bacterium
GTGAAGGTCTTGCCGATGTAATCACGAAGCTTTACTTCGTCTTCCTCAGTAAGATCCTTGACGCGTGTGTCAGGATTTACACCTGTCGCAGCCAGTATCTGATTTGAACGCTTTCTTCCGATACCGAAAATGTAGGTGAGACCTATCTCAACTCTTTTTTCTCTCGGAAGGTCAACTCCGGCTATACGTGCCATTTAACATACCTCCAATTTTGTATGTGGGTTTTTATTAACCCTGCTTCTGCTTATGCTTTGGATTGTCGCAAATAACCATTACGCGTCCTTTACGGCGAATGATTTTGCACTTTTCACAAATAGGCTTTACCGACGGTCTAACTTTCATAATCGTAAAAAGCTCCATTTCTCCGGCAATTTTCTTATCTGCACACCGCGCCGTTTTTGCCGGTAATACGGTGCGGCTTTATTATGCATTTACTTAGAACGCCAAATGATGCGTCCGCGTGTTAAATCGTACGGCGACATCTGTACCGTAACCTTGTCTCCCGGAAGAATGCGAATAAAGTTCATACGCAGCTTTCCGGAGATGTGAGCTAAAATCTTGTGCCCGTTTCCGATGTCCACCTGGAACATTGCGTTAGGCAGCGCCTCTATGACGGTACCTTCGAGCTCGATTACGTCTTCTTTAGCCAAGCAAATTACCTCCCTCTGCTTGCAGGTGCGTTTTCAGAAATTCTAAAAGCGCTTTGCGCATCTCGCTGTTTAATACCTCTTTTCCCAAACGGAGCTTTTCACCGACAGCGGACTGTGAACTTTCCACAACCCTTACATGCCTGCGACGCTTTTTTTTGCAGTTTTCAATCCTGCGCAATTCTCCGTCGGCGAGGTACACGAAGTTTTCTTCGGTTTTTAATACATAGAACAACCGATCTTTATCACGGCCGGCGAGAGAAATAACAATATGTCCGACTTGCGCTTCCATAATAAATTTCCCTCTATCTGTTTTCATCGGCCAAAGTTAAAATCTCCGGTCCGTTCTCTGTTATCAAAATCGAGTTTTCATAATGGGCGGACAGTTTTCCGTCCCGTGTTTTCACGGTCCAACCGTCACTCATCTCTTTAACGGTATACACGCCCTGATTTACCATCGGTTCTATCGCAATCGTCATTCCACTGACAATGCGTGCCCCGCATCCGGGTTTACCGAAGTTGGGAACCTCAGGCTCCTCATGCAGATTCGCCCCAACGCCGTGTCCGATATACTTCCGTACAACAGAAAAACCGTTATCCTCGACATAGGTCTGAATCGCATGGGAAATATCAGAGATTCTGTTTCCCGTAAGAGCGTACTTTATACCCTCATAGAAGCTCTGCCGGGTTACATCAATAAGTTTCTGCGCTTCATCGCTTATCTTTCCGACAGCAAATGTGTTTGCACAGTCCCCGATGTACCCCCGATATGTCGCTCCTACGTCTATCTTTACCAGGTCGCCCTCGCAGAGTTTGCGCGAACCCGGTATACCGTGAATTACCTCGTCGTTTACCGATATACAAGCCGCCCCGGGAAAGCCGGCGTATCCAAGAAAGCTCGGATATGCGCCGTCTTTCTCAATTGAATGCATAATTAAATCGTTAAGCTCACCGGTGGTAATTCCCGGTGCCACTGCACGTCCTGCAGCAGCAAGAGCATTTGCGGCAATGCGACCTGCGCACCGCATAAGCTCGATCTCACGTTGTGATTTAATCTGTATCAAAAGCCAAATCCTCCAATCACTGATAAAACAGTGCGTATGAAGCCTTACTCGCCTTAAGCAGTGTATACGCCGAGAGCTTCAAAGACAAGGCGGGTGGTTTCTTCAATTCCGTTCTGACCCTTAATTGCCTTCAGGATGCCCTTGGATTCGTAATACGCAACAAGCGGTTCTGTCTGCTCGTGATACACGCGAAGTCTGTCGCGTACAGTCTCGGGAGCATCGTCTGCACGGAGAACAAGCTTGCCTCCGCAGGAATCGCATACTCCGTCTGTTATAGGCTTTTTGTGCTCGATATGGTAGGATGCCCCGCAGCTTTCGCATACACGGCGTCCCGACATACGACGCTCAATAGCCTCATCGTCAACTTCTATCGAGAGAACGATGTCAATTTCGATGCCCATATCGTCAAGTGCCTGTGCCTGAGCAACTGTTCTCGGCATACCATCAAGAATGAAACCATTCTTACAGTCATCCTCAGACAAACGCTCCGACACGATACCAACTATTACATCGTCTGGAACAAGATTTCCCGCATCCATGAAAGACTTTGCCAACACACCGCGCTCTGTCTTGTTCTTTATCGCCTCACGAAGAATATTTCCCGTAGAAATAGTCGGGATATTAAGCTTTTTGCAAATAAGCTCAGCCTGTGTTCCCTTTCCGGCACCGGGAGCACCGAGGAGAATAAGCTTCATTGACTTTTCCTCCCTATTCAAGGAAACCCTTGTAGTTTCTCATCATAAGCTGGGACTCAATCTGCTTTACGGTTTCAAGTGCAACACCTACAACGATGATAACCGAAGTACCGCCGATGGAGAGGTTGATTCCCGGTGTGACATGACTTACGATCATCGGAAGCACTGCGATAACACCAAGGAAGAACGCACCGAAGAGAGTGATTTTGTTCATAACCTTTGAAATGAACTCAGCAGTCGGTCTGCCCGGACGGAAGCCCGGAATGAAGCCGCCGTTGTTCTTAAGATTATTTGCAATCTCAACGGGGTTGTACTGGATAGCCGTGTAGAAGTAGCTGAATCCAATAATGAGAAGAAGATAAGCAACTGCATAGACCGCGCTGTCCGGGGAGAAAACATTCTCCTGAACCCAAAGCCAGAAACCGCTTTCGGGCTTCGGGAAGAACGCAGCAATCGTTGCGGGGAACGTCGCAATGGATGAAGCAAAGATGATCGGCATAACGCCGGACATATTTACTTTAACCGGTAGATGCGTGCTTCTGCCGCCGTACATCTTACGTCCGACAACGCGCTTTGCATACTGGATGGAAAGTCTGCGCTCTGCACCGTCAAAGAAGATGATGAAAGCGATTACTGCGAGGAATACAACAAGTATTGCCGCAATTCCGTACCAGTGAAGGTTTGCATAGTTACCGATAAGCGACTCAATTGCAGGATAAACGCGGGAAACAATACCTACAAAAAGGATAAGTGAGATACCGTTTCCGATGCCGTTCTCCGTAATCTGCTCACCGAGCCACATTACGAATGTTGAACCTGCAACAAATGTTAAAATAATCGAGAATGCAGCAAATGTGCCATTAAGGCTGCCCGGATCAACTGCTCCGCCGTTTTTGAGCAATGTGTAGTAAGCAAAGCCCTGGAGAAGAGCAATAACGATTGTCGCATAACGTGTAAGAGAAGCAAGCTTCTTCTTACCTTCTTCTCCGCCATCCTTTACCATACGCTCAAGAGACGGGATTGCAACTGCGAGAAGCTGCATAATGATGGATGCGTTAATATACGGCTGAATGGACAGAGCAAAAATGTTTGCCTGTTCAAACGAACCACCGGACATCGCGTTCATAAAACCGAGAACTGTGTTCTGATACTGTCCAAAGATAGCCTGTAAAAGCTCACGGTTAATAAACGGAACCGGGATAGCAGCACCAAGTCTGAAGATGAGAAGACACACGAGTGTGAATATCATCTTTTTGCGAAGTTCAGGTATTCTCCACGCGTTCTTGATCGTCTCAATCACTTAGACCACCTCGACCTTCCCTCCGGCGGCTTCAATCTTTGCCTTTGCCGACTCGGAGAAAGCGTTAGCTTTTACTGTAAGCTTCTTTGTAAGCTCACCGTTGCCGAGAACGCGAAGTCCGTCCTCCGCCTTGCGGATGATCTTCTTAGAAAGTAATTCTTCAGTTCCTACTACAGCACCGTTGTCAAAAGCGTTGAGTGCTTCGACATTAACGATTGCATATGTCTTTGCAAAGATATTATTAAAACCACGTTTCGGGAGACGTCTGGTAATCGGCATCTGACCGCCTTCGAATCCGATACGGACACCGCCGCCGGATCTTGCGTTCTGACCCTTGTGACCTTTTCCCGCTGTTTTACCATTGCCCGAGCCGGGGCCTCTGCCCTTACGCTTTACATCAGTGACAGAGCCTGCTGCGGGAGATAATTCGTGCAGTTTCATAGCTACACCTCCCTATTAAACTTCTTCGACCTTGACAAGATACGAAATCTGCTTTATCTTGCCGCGAGTCTGCGCATTGTCAGGCTGCACTGTTACGTTATTGACCTTCTTAAGGCCAAGCGATTTGGCGGTGGCAATGTGCTTTTCAATTCTTCCTACCAAGCTCTTGGTAAGAGTTATTCTAAGTTTAGACACGACTTTGCCCTCCTACTAATCTTGAATTTCAGCAACAGTCTTGCCGCGAAGAGCTGCTACTTCTTCTGCGCAGCGAAGGGACTTAAGACCCTCCATTGTTGCAGTTACAACGTTAACCGGGTTGTTGGAGCGGAGGCACTTCGTACGGATGTCACGAATACCTGCTACTTCCAATACAGCACGGACAGGGCCGCCTGCGATAACACCGGTACCGGGAGCTGCCGGCTTAAGAAGCACTTCGCCTGCACCGTATGCGCCAACAACCTCATGCGGTATGCTTGTGCCCAAAAGCGCGATTTTTACGAGGTTCTTCTTTGCGTCCTCGATGCCCTTACGGATTGCATCCGGAACTTCTGCTGCTTTGCCGAGACCGAAGCCTACCGTACCCTTGCCGTCACCGACAACTACGAGTGCTGCAAACTTAAAGATACGACCGCCCTTAACGGTTTTTGATACTCGGTTAAGAGATA
>JAZQSB010000058.1:0-5254 GCA_045629885.1 Eubacteriales bacterium
TTCTCTTCTCTATGCTGGATTATCTCGGCATTGGAAAAGAGCGCACGCGCGTTGAATGGGTATCTGCGGCAGAAGGTGCAAAATTTGCTGCAACAATGAACGACTTTGCCCAAACCGTGGCAAAGCTTGGAGAAAACAAACGATTGGAGGATCTGCGATGCAAGCGTTAGTGCGCAAACAACTGATTGATAAAGCAGTTTCTCTGCTTGATAATAACACCGTTTCCGCTGTTCTCGGCTGGAAACGCGGCGAGTTTCACTACGATGTTACTCCCGCTGTTTTTACATCTGTCGAAGAGCTTGAACGTGATTTTGTGTGGAACGATTTCTGCGGTGCTAACTTTTCAAAGTATCTTATTTCAAAAACAGACCGTCTTGAAGGGAAACTTCTTGTTTTCTTAAAGCCATGCGATACATACAGCTTCAATCAGCTTCTTACAGAACACCGCTTTGACCGCGAAAAGGTTTACGCCGTGGGTATTCCCTGCAACGGTATGGCGGATATTGATAAGATAAAGAAAATCAGCGGAGACGGCATTTCAAAAATCACCTGCGATAGCGACAGAATTGTTGTCGAAACTCTTTATGGTGATGAGTCTGTTGAAATTAACAAGCCAGACGTTCTTTCCGAGCGCTGCATAAACTGCAAGAGCAAAAAGCACGTTGCCTATGACGAGCTACTCGGCGAAGACGGCGAAGTAATTGCATCGAACCGCTTTGACGAAGTTGAAAGATTAGAAAAAATGACTCCCGATGAGCGCTACGCTTTCTGGCAGAATGAGTTGTCCCGTTGCATCCGATGCAATGCATGCCGCGATATCTGCCCCGCCTGCACCTGTGAAAAGTGCGTTTTCAATAACCCGTCTTCCGGTGCAGAAAGCAAAGCAACATCAGACAGCTTTGAAGAAAAGATGTTTCACATCATACGTGCATTCCACGTTGCCGGACGCTGCACCGACTGCGGCGAATGCTCACGCGTATGCCCGCAGAACATCCCGCTTCATTTGCTCAACAGAAAGTTTATAAAAGATATAAACAGCTTCTACGGCGATTATCAGGCAGGTGCAGAGGTCGGCTCCCGCGCACCGCTTGTTGATTACACAACAGATGATATTGAGCCGTGCGACGTTTTTAACGGGAGGGATACAGATGCGTAAATGCTCTTTAGAAAAAATCAATTCCGTTTTTGAAGAAATAGCAAAGTCAATGACTCTTTATCTTCCCGTTGACGGAAGCGACGGAAAGGCCGCTTTCAAAAAATGGGAAAACGGCGCAGTTTGGTCTGATGCACTGAACACCGTAAAAAGCCCGAAGGACTTCTTCTTTCCGCAGAGCGAAGACCTTATGAAGTTCAAAACCGAGGGCAAAAACATTGAAATAATTGACACAAGAGATGAAAAAGAGGACTTTGCCGTTTTCGGTGTCCGCGCGTGCGATGCTGCAAGCTTTGATATACTCGACCGAGTTTTCCTTACAGAGCCATATGACAGCTTCTATGCTTCCCGCCGTGAGCACGGAATTATAATCACCGTGGCTTGCAACAAGCCATCCGAAACCTGCTTCTGCTCTGTCTTCGGAATTTCACCGGAAGAACCTGCCGGAGATATTTCCGCCTGGACAGACAAAGAGAATCTTTACTTTTGCGCCAACACCGAAAAAGGCGAGGCACTTATGAAAAAGCTTGAGGGTGTTACAGAAGCTTGTGATGACGGCAGTGCCGATGCAGTGAAGAAAGATATAAAGAAAATTATGGAAAAGCTTCCTCTCCGCAATCTTACCACAGACTCATTCGGCGGCGGAAAAACCGATGAGTTTTTCAACGCACCGGAGTGGAGCGAGCTATCAGCCACTTGCCTTGGTTGTGGAACGTGTACATTTGTATGCCCCACCTGCCAGTGCTATGACATCAAGGATTTCAAGACCGGAAACGGCGTAATCCGCTACAGATGCTGGGATTCGTGCATGTATTCTGAGTTCACCAAAATGGCACACGGAAACAACAGACTCTCACAGAAAGAACGCTTCCGCCAGAGATTTATGCACAAGCTTGTATACTTCCCCGAAAACAACGACGGTATCTTCGGTTGCGTCGGTTGCGGAAGATGTATTTCAAGGTGCCCGATTTCAATGAATATAGTTAAAGTTATGAAAAAGCTCGGAGGTGACAACAAATGAATACTGACGCATTGATACCTAAAATCGGCGTAATTACAGATGTCCGCATTGATACGCCCGATATTAAAACCTTCCGAGTTGTTACCCCCGACGGAAAAAAAGCATTTGACCATCGCCCCGGACAGTGTGCTATGCTCTCCGTTCCCGGAGTCGGCGAGGCTATGTTCTCCATAACATCTTCGCCTACTAATGAAGAATATATGGAGTTCTCAATCAAGAAGTGCGGTTGCGTAACGGAGTGGCTTCACAGTGCCGAAGTCGGCCAACAGATAACAATACGCGGACCTTACGGCAAGCCTTTCCCCGTTGATGATGTGTTCGCAGGAAAGAATCTCCTCTTCATTGCCGGCGGCGTAGGTCTTGCGCCCTTGCGCTCGGTAATAAACTACTGCCGTCACTACCGCGACCGCTATGGCGATATCGACATCGTTTACGGTGCACGCGGACGCGAGGATTTGCTTGACTATAACGAAATTATTGAGGAATGGTCAAACGACGCCGGCGTGAATGTTCATCTCACCATCGACAACCCGCAAGAGGGTTGGGACGGTCACGTTGGTTTTGTTCCAAACTATGTAAAGGAACTTAACTTCACGACCGACAAAACCGCTGTCCTGTGCGGTCCGCCGATTATGATCAAGTTCACGCTTGATGGTCTCTGCTCACTTGGCTTTGACAAAACGCAGATATACACAACGCTTGAGCTTCGCATGAAATGCGGCATAGGAAAATGCGGAAGATGCAACGTTGGTTCAAAATACGTCTGCAAGGACGGACCTGTTTTCCGATGTGACGAGCTTGATGAGCTTCCGTCAGAATATTAAAAAACAATACAGTTTTGAGGTAGAAAGATTAGGGTGACAAACATGGAAAATTTTGTTGATGTTTTTATATTTGGCAAAAAGTATTCCGTTCCGGCAAGTCTCACAATTATGACGGCAATGGAATATGCCGGATACCAGCTCGTGCGCGGGTGTGGCTGTCGCAACGGTTTCTGCGGTGCGTGCGCTACAATCTATCGAATTAAGGGTGAACGTGAGTTGAAGGCTTGCCTCGCCTGCCAGACGCAGGTTGAAAATAATATGTACATAGCAACTCTTCCCTTCTTCCCGCTTGTAAAGCAGGGCTACGACATTGAGAAGGTTCCGGTAAACGAATCCGTAATGATGCAGCTTTATCCGGAAATTTACGCATGCATCGGTTGTAACGCCTGCACCAAAAGCTGCACGCAGAAGCTTAATGTTATGCAATACATCGCTTATGCACAGCGCGGAGATTTTGAAAAGTGTGCAGAAGAGTCTTTTGACTGCGTAATGTGCGGTGTATGCTCATCCAGATGCCCGGCAGGCATCTCCCACCCGCAGGTTGCGATGCTTGCACGCAGAATCAACGGTAAATATCTCGCACCCGGATGTGGTCATCTTGAAGACCGCATAAAGGAAATCAAAAACGGAGATTTCACGGATCTTATTGAAGCTCTTATGCAAAAGCCCATTGAAGAACTTAAAGAGCTTTACAACAACCGTGAGATTGAAGAATAAGGAGGGTGAGCAGAATGTATTCCGATAACTTCAAAAAATCCCTTGCCGCTGTTGAGGCCGCAAGAGAAACGAATATTGCGCTTGAACCTGAGCGAATGACCGCAAAGCAGAAAGAGGACCTTCTTTCCGCCTTCCATCCCGATTATAAAAAAGACGAGTTTGTAACACTTACCGTCGGACCGAACAAGGGTGACAAGGTTCCCACAGAGCTTGCGGAAATCCTTCAGGCACACAGCCGTATCTCTGCAAAAGACATAAACCTTGAAAAGCCGGACTATGAAACGGACGTTCTCATCATCGGCGGTGGCGGCGCAGGTGCTTCTGCTGCAATTGAAGCGCACAAGGCGGGAGCAGATGTTATGATCGTCACAAAGCTGCGCATTGGTGATGCCAATACAATGATGGCAGAAGGCGGAATTCAGGCGGCGGATAAGCCTAACGACTCACCTGCAATCCACTTTGTTGATGCTTTTGGCGGCGGGCACTTTGCCGCAAAGCGTGAGCTTCTTTCAAAGCTCGTTTGCGAGGCACCGGAAGCTATTGCATGGCTTTCAGACCTTGGCGTTGAGTTTGACAAAGAAGCCGATGGAACCATGATTACAACTCACGGCGGTGGAACTTCACGCAAACGTATGCACGCTGCAAAGGACTATTCCGGTGCGGAAATCATGCGCACACTGCGCGATGAGGTTCTCAACAGACAGATTCCCGTGATTGACTTTACGGCCGCAATAGAGCTTATTCTTGACACAAACGGCAACGCTGCAGGTGCCGTACTTATGAACATGGAAACAAAAGAGCTTCTTGTTGCCAAGGCGAAAACGGTTGTCATCGCAACCGGCGGTGCGGGAAGAATGCATTATCAGGGCTTCCCGACTTCGAACCACTACGGCGCGACGGCAGACGGACTTGTTCTCGGCTACCGCGCAGGAGCAAAGCTTCTTTACGCAGAAACTCTTCAGTATCACCCCACAGGTGTTGCATATCCGGAGCAGATTTTCGGAGCTCTTGTTACCGAAAAGGTTCGCTCGCTCGGCGCAAAGCTTGTTAACGTAAACGGAGAGGTCTTTATGCACCCGCTTGAAACCCGCGACGTTGCTGCAGCTTCTATCATCCGCGAATGCGCAGAGCGCGCAAACGGCGTTGACACCGGACGAGGCAAAGCTATCTGGCTTGACACCCCAATGATTGAAAAGATTGGCGGCGAAGGCACGATTGAAGCACGTATTCCGGCTATGATGAGAATGTTTGCAGAGTATGGTATCGACATACGCAAGGAGCCGATCCTCGTATTCCCGACCCTGCACTATCAGAACGGCGGACTTGATATCACGCCCGACTGTATGACAACAAACATCAACAACCTGTTTGCCGCAGGCGAAGTTGTCGGCGGAATCCATGGCAGAAACCGCCTTATGGGCAACTCACTTCTTGACATAATCGTATTTGGCAGAAGCGCAGGAAAGTCTGCAGCTGATGCTTCAAAAACAGCAAAGGTTGGCACTCTTTCTCTTTCACATATAGATAAGTTTGAGAAAG
>JAZQSB010000059.1:0-4683 GCA_045629885.1 Eubacteriales bacterium
TGGTCACCCGTTATCATTATCGGACGGATTCCCGCATTTTTGCATTCTTCTATCGCGCTTTTTACCTCATCACGCACAGGGTCAATCATGCCGACAAGCCCGACAAAGCAAAGCTCACACTCGAGCGTCTCCGGCTCAAAATCCGCCGGAACAGAATTGTGCGTTTTCTGTGCCGATGCAAGAACACGAAGTGCCTTATCTGCCATATTTTTATTGCTTTTTAAAATCTCTGCTCTCAAAGCATCGGTCATATCCACAGCTTTGCCATCCACATATGCCTTTGTGCATCGTTTGAGGACCTCATCCGGCGCACCCTTTGTGAACTGAATAATGCTTCCGTCAGCCTTTCTGTGAACGGTTGACATCATCTTGCGTTCTGATGAGAACGGTGCTTCTCCCACACGCGCATATTCGTTTTTCCTCTCATTTTTATTAAAACCAAGCTTGTATGCATAGTTTACAAGCGCACATTCCGTTGGTTCCCCAACAGCTTCCGCAATCGTTCCGTCAAGCTCTGCATCAGACGCAAGCGCCATTGAAGTTGCAAGAAGCATTTCATCTTCGCCGAAGTGTTCCACAACCGTCATTTTATTCTGCGTAAGCGTTCCTGTTTTATCGGAGCATATAATCTGCGTACAGCCAAGTGTTTCTACCGCTGTAAGCTTGCGGATTATCGCATTTCGCTTTGACATATTCGTTACGCCGATTGAAAGCACAATTGTGACAACCGTTGCAAGCCCCTCGGGAATCGCCGCAACAGCAAGTGAAACCGCAATCATAAACGTATCTAGCACGTTGTCAAGGCGCACACCGCCACCCGCAAAATATGCGCGTACAATATTTATAGCAAATATAACAATGCAAATTCCGATAACAAGCTTTGTAAGAATAGAGGAAAGCTCAGAAAGCTTTAACTGAAGCGGAGTTTTACCGTCCTTCGCCTGAGTCAGTGCATCTGCAATCTTGCCCATTTCAGTGTCCATTCCCGTCTGTGTGACAACAGCGCGTCCACGACCGTAAACAACCGTACTGCCGGAGAAAACCATATTTTTTCTGTCACCGAGCGAGATGTTTTCTCCCGAAAGCGTGTCAGTGGTCTTTGTAACGGGGACGGATTCTCCCGTAAGTGCGGCTTCTTCAACCTTCATGCTTGCCGCCTCAAGAAGCCTTGCATCTGCAGGTACAGCATCACCTGCTTCGAGGATGATAACGTCGCCCACAACAAGGTCTTCGCTGTGTACGGTTATCATTCTCCCGTCACGCATTACTTTCGACGTTGCTGCCGCCATCTCCTGCAATGCCGCAATGGACTTTTCCGCTTTGCTTTCCTGCACAACGCCGAGCACTGCGTTGATGAGAACAACCGCCATAATGATTATTACATCCGTCGGAAAGTGATTTTCATACAGTGCCATCACTCCGGCGATAAGCGCCGCGACAATCAGAATGATTGTCATCGGTTCGGCAAGCTGTCTGAAAAAACGACGAAGAATACCTTCGCTTTTTTCTTCGCGCAGCTTGTTTTTGCCGTTTTTTGCAAGCCTTACTTCTGCCTCGGCTGTACTTAATCCGTTTTCGGAGGAAGACAGCTCGCGCAGGACCACGATTGCATCGCTTAAATACTCTTTCATTTAATACACCTCTCTGATTTATTTATTGTATGCATTTTATATATAAAAAAGACTTATCTGCAAAAAAATGCAAATAAGTCTCATCATTTAAAATAAAGCCAGAGCGAAAAGCTCGATTGTTGACTTTACTGCGCAAAGCGCCGATTACTCCCTTTTTGTTAAATTAATTATAAATCATTCCGGAAAAATTTTCAAGTGGTAATTTGTAAATTATTTTTTAAAACAAAGCGGGTGCAATGCACCCGCTTTGTTTTACTTTATTCTGCAGTTTCGTCTGCAGTCTTTTTCTTCTTTGTTTCCTTTTCAAAGGCAACGTTTCCTACCTTGACGTTCACCGCACTTACGGAAAGCCCGGTCATAGACTCAACCGCGCCAATAACATTTGCCTGAACGGATTTTGCAATCGTAGGGATAACAAAGCCTTTTTTGACGGTTATCGTCAACGCAATCTCTGCACTGTCCTCACCTATCGTGATTTTAACTCCCTTTGAGTTTGCTTTTTTTCCGAGAAAATCCGCAACTGTCGAAGCACCGAGACCCGCAACGCCGTCAATCTCCAATGCAGCAATTGATGCAATGGATGCTATAACCTCTTCAGATATCGTAACGCTTCCGTTTTCGTCTGTTTTTGCTACATATTCTTTAATTTCAGCCATACTGAGATACACTCCTTTTACTGTGTTATATCTATAGTATACCTCATCTTTTACTTAATTTCAATAATTTTTATCTGTCCTGGCAAAAAATCTGTTTCGCTTACCGCAATATCCTTTATTTTTGTTGTATCGCTTGCAGAAAGTCCGTCTTCCGGTGCCGTAACGATAACGTTTACACCCGTATCATTTATAAGGGCGACGCAGTCTGTATATCCTTTTGCTTTTACAAGCGTTTCTATGCGCGTTTCGCTTACCGCTCCGGTTGAAATTGTTTCAATGCTTTCTGCCGCGCTGTCACGGGAAGCCTGGGAGAGTTTCTCCTCAGAAAGCGCTTCTTTAAGCGTTGTTAGCGCAGTATCGCGTGCCTTTTGCTTTTCCTCACGCGCACGGCTGAAGTATTCTGTAACATCGCCATCAGCATCTTTTTTTACGTTATCTTCACTTTCCTGCGCTGTTTCTTCTGTTCCTGAAACCGTGCTGCTTTGTCCGAGATTTCCTTCTATTCTTTCCAAGTCCTCCTGAGGGTTCACTGTGTTCATATTCAGATAAACTGCCACGCACACAAATAAAATAATCACTGTTGCCACAAGATTTTTCTTCTTCATATTTGTCTCCTTCACTCTTTCATTTTTATAACGCTTATTCTGTCGCTCCGAAGTCCCGTAAGTGCAGATACCGCGCTGACCACCTTTTCACGAAGCGCAGCACTTGCGGCACCATCACATATAACAACGGCACCACGAAACTCAGGATACAGCTCCTTTATCAGAACAGGGCTCTCACTGCCCGAGCCTCCGCTTATAACACTGGGCTTTGTGTCAATATCGCTTTCTCGCGCCCTTTCATCCTCGCGCCGGCTTTCGCGTGCTTCTTTTGCAAAAACGCTTTCCGGTCCGGAATTCGCCGAAAGCATCACCTTGCATCTTCCCACCCCCTCACACTCGGAAAGCGTTCGCTCAACCTGCTTTTCAAACGCCTGCAGATTAAAGCTTTCTGTTTTTTTAATTTCCTTTCCTCTCTTTTCACCGGCAGGAAAAGTCAAAAGGAAAAAACCCGCCGCAATAACAAGCAATATGTATTTGTACTTTCCCGCAAAACCCGTTAGCTTCACAATGCCTTGTTTTACTTCCGTCATTTTACCTCTTCCCTTCTCAATTTCTGCCGTGCTCTCCCAATGCCCAACTCCTTCTCAATAAGCTCCGATGCGGCAACAAGCTCCGCATCGTTTTTGGCTGTTATATACGCACTATCCGGCACTCCGTCTTTACACTGTACTGTAATATCACACCTTATCCCCAAACTTTCTGTCCTCTGCAATATATATGCACGCACGTTTTCTTCTATGAGCTTTTCCCTGATATTCTCCTGTTCATCAATCATTTTTTCATATCTCTGCTCTGCCTCACGCGAGTATTTTTCCATTTCACCGGACAGGGCTGAAACGTCAACCCGACTTATGGGGGAAAGAAGCGTTGCTGTCATAAGAAGAGTTGATGCAAGAGAAACCGCTCTTCCCGCGGCGTTTTTGGGACACAGCGCGCCTATAACAGACACAATAAGTGTTACCGTAGCGATTGAAGTTACCCAGTTCTGAACAAACTGCATCTATCCCACCCCCCCACTGCTCATTGCCGCCACAATCGTTATGAAAATAACCATCACACACGATGACGCCATTGCAAGCACAAGACCGAAGCTCTGCCCGAGCCGGTCACAAAGCTCAGAAACACTGCCACCTATCATCGGAGATGCACACACCGCACAGACCTTGAACAGAATATAGTTTCCCGCAAGGGAGCAAAATGGCACAACACACGCAGAAAGAACAACAAGCATTCCGAATATTCCAATGGTGTTTCTTATCACTGCGGCGCCGGATAGCACCGTTTCCGCCGCATCTGCCATTATCCCTCCCACAATCGGCACTCCACCAACGGCAAGCTGCATCACGCGAAGTCCCGCCTTGTCCACGCTTCCCGAAACGATGCCTGCAATAGTTATATATGATATAAACGCACCCAGAAGAAATTTCAGCGAGATCGAAACTATCTTCGCCGACATATCCCCTATTCTGCGAAGCGAATCGTTTTTTACCGCGGCATTTGCTGTTGCTGCAAAAATATTGATATACACAAGTGGAAGAAGCACACTGCTTATAAGCGAGATAAGCACATCCCCGAAGAACGCTGAAGCCGCCGCCTTTGCAATCGCCGCGCCCGGAACTCCGCTTGCTGCCTCTGCCGCTGCAATGGTCGGCAGAAGCGCCTTTGAAAAAGAGTCAAGCTGATAAATAAGGTCGCGTCCCATACCGATAACACTTCTGATGCTTCCGGATGCCGCTGCAGTTACCGCAAGCGCACACGTCAGCGACAGCGCAAGGTTTACCGTAGGGCTGT
>JAZQSB010000060.1:0-2127 GCA_045629885.1 Eubacteriales bacterium
GGCCATTCCGGTTATGCCGAAAGTGGCAGTGACATTATCTGCGCTGCAATATCGAGCGCAGTCAGCTTTGCTGAAACGCTTATAAATGATTCTTATGGTGCGGATGCAAATGTTGAGGTTAAACCCGAATCGGCAAGGATAACTCTTCAGCTTACAAAAGAGTGTGAAGCTTGCCGGAATGTACTCGAAGCTTTTGAGCGTCATATGCGTGCGCTTAGCGAAGAGTACCCAAAGTATATTGAAGTTTTGGAGGTGCAGTCAAATGCTTAAAATCGGAATTCAGTTTTTTGCACATAAAAAGGGTGTTGGTTCCACAAAGAACGGCCGTGACTCCGAGTCCAAGCGCCTTGGCGTGAAGCGTGCAGACGGTCAGTTTGTTCTCTCTGGAAACATTCTTGTTCGCCAGCGCGGCACAAAGATCCACCCGGGCACAAACGTAAGCAAGGGATCTGATGATACTTTGTTTGCAACAATGGACGGCGTAGTACGCTTCGAGCGTTTCGGTAAGGACCGCAAGAAGGTTTCCATCTACCCGGTTGCTCAGTAAAAAACAATCGTTCGGGCAGGTCTTATCTGACCTGCCCGTATTTTAATTAAGAAATAGGTAATAGGTAATAGTGAATAAGTAATAAGTGAAGTGATTTTTGCATCGCGAAAATCATATTTTAATTAAAATTGCACAGCAATTTTTACATTACCCATTCTTTATTCACTATTACTTATTACTTAAAATCGGAGGTGCGCAAAGTGTTTGTTGATGTTGCAAGCGCAAGGTTTATTGCAGGACGAGGCGGTGATGGTGCCGTTGCATTCCACCGCGAAAAATATATAGCATCCGGCGGTCCGGATGGCGGTGACGGCGGTGATGGCGGAAATGTTGTCCTTCGGGTGGATGACAATATGTCCACGCTCGTTGAGTTTCGCTATAAAACAAAATACAAGGCAGAAAACGGCGCAAACGGAAGCGGTAAGCGTTGTTCCGGCAAGCGCGGTAAAGATATTGTGGTAAGGGTTCCTCGAGGAACGCTTGTTTATGATGTTGCAAGCGGCTCTCTTGTCAAGGATATGTCCGATGACGAGCCGTTTGTCATATGCAAGGGAGGTCGCGGCGGCTGGGGAAACCAGCATTTTGCGACTCCCACGCGCCAGGCTCCGCGCTTTGCGCGCCCCGGTCTTGAGGGTGAGGAGCTTGAAGTAAGGCTTGAACTTAAGCTTCTTGCGGATGTCGGTCTTGCGGGATTTCCGAATGTCGGTAAATCCACGCTTTTGTCTGTTGTGAGTGCGGCGCGTCCGAAAATCGCAAATTATCACTTCACAACAATTACGCCGAACCTAGGCGTTGTGCGCGTGGATGAAAGCTATTCTTATGTTATGGCAGATATCCCCGGGATTATCGAAGGGGCAAGCGAGGGCGCAGGGCTTGGTCACCGTTTTTTGCGGCACATAGACCGTTGCCGCCTGATTGTTCATATGGTGGATGTTTCAGGCAGTGAAGGCAGAGACCCGATTGCGGATTTCGAGGCGATAAACGACGAGCTTTCGCGCTATAATCCGGAGCTTGCAAAGCGCCCGCAAATCGTTGCGGCAAACAAAAGCGATTTGATTTATGACCGCGAGGCTGCGGATAAGTTCCGCGCATATATTAAAAATCTTGGTCTTGATTATTTCGAGATATCTGCTGCAACAAACATAGGCGTTTCTGAGCTTATGAAAAAGGTTGCAGAAGTTCTATCAAAGCTTCCGCCGATTGAAACATACACACCGGACTTTGTGCGTGTTGAAGAAGACACAACAAGTCACGATTTTGAGATTTTTCGTCTTGATGGTGATGTTTATTCCGTTGAAGCAAACTGGATAAAGCGCGCTATGGGGTCTGTCAATTTTGAGGATTATGAATCCCGCATCTATTTTGAACGTCTGCTTCGCAAATACGGGGTATACGATGCGCTTGAAGAGCGCGGTGCACAGGAGGGGGATACCATCATAATCTACTCTATGGAATTTGAATATGTAAAGTAAAAAAACATTTGACTTCTCGCTGAGAAGGTAGTATAATAAATTCGATACAGAGAATAGGAGACGTATCAGAATAAAGGTTGTACAAAAGTACTGCCTTTGTTTTGGTAC
>JAZQSB010000061.1:0-3004 GCA_045629885.1 Eubacteriales bacterium
TGCTTATATATATTTATCTAATATAAAGTATATCCGTTCTTCCTGAGAATTTCAACTGTTATTTTTATTTTTCTTTGATTTTAAGATGTTTTTTTGCTATAGAGCAGTTTTCGACAGAAAGACAGCTTGAAACATACCGAAAATTGATGTATAATATTTACATATAAAAAAATAGCAGGAGGAAAAAATGGAAAACCTTTTTTTTAATCCGGTAAAAGTATTTGAAGGTCGCGGCTGTGTCCGCGAATATCCATGGAAGCAACACGGCAAGCGTTGCCTTATCGTATGCGGCGGACGCTCGGCGCGTCTGTGCGGTGCGCTTGACGATGTCCGCACCGCTCTTGCCGATTCATCCATTGCTTTTTCCGTTTTTGACAAGGTGGAGCAAAATCCAACGGTTGAAACGTGCTTTGCCGCCGGTCATGATGCTCGCGAATTGAATGCTGATTTCATCATCGGTATCGGAGGCGGAAGCCCGCTTGACGCTGCAAAGGCGGCTGCATATTTTGCGTCAAACCCACATCTTACCGTGGAAACGCTTTACGATGGCGAATGCAAAAAAGCTCCACTTCCCATTATTGCAATTCCAACCACCGCCGGCACGGGCAGTGAGGTCACGCAGTATTCCGTCCTTACCTGCCGTCAGATTGAGAATAAAAAAACACTTAAAGATACATCTCTTTTCCCAGTTACAGCTTTGCTTGATGCTGAGTATACCGTCACGCTTCCACAAAGTGTTACAAACGCAACCGCAACTGATGCCCTCTGCCACGCTATTGAGGGATATCTTTCAAAGGGGGCAACCCCTGTCTCCGACGCGCTTGCCGAAAAGGCAATTTATCTTATGGGACGCGGGCTTGCAGCGCTCTGCGAAGGGCGTCTTGACGGACTTCTCCGCGAAAAGCTTCTTTGCGGCTCAATGCTTGCAGGTCAGGTAATTTCCGTCACCGGTACATGCTTTGTCCATTCATTCGGCTATCCGTTCACTTACTTTGAAGGTCTTTCCCATGGTCAGGCAAACGCGTGCTTCCTGCCGGATTTTGTCCGCCTTTCCGCATCTGTTGCCGAAGGTCGTGTCAACAGGATTTACCGCCTCTGCGGTGTGCGCAACAATGAGGACTTCCGCGCACTTATCGAACGCGCGGTCCCGTGCAATCACCGTTTCGACCGTGACTCTGTGATGAAATACTTGCGCATAGGTGCCGGCGGCGGAAGCGTAAACAAGGGTTTGTATGAACCCTCGCCCGATGATGTGTACAATATGTATAAAAAGTATATAATATAACGAAACGAGGACTATTTCTTGGACTTTTATCTTCTTTTGGGCGCAACAGCAATTGTTCTTTGCGTCGCATTCAACAAAATATCACACAAGCTCGGTGTGCCGGTTCTCCTCGCGTTTATCTTTATAGGTATGCTGTTCGGCTCGGACGGGCTTTTCCGCATCCCGTTTGACAATTATGCTTTCGCCGAAAACATATGTATGTTTGCACTTATCTTTGTTATGTTCTACGGCGGCTTCGGTACAAAATGGAGTGCTGCAAAACCCGTTGCGGCAAGAGCCATATGTATGTCAACCCTCGGCACGGTTATTACTGCCGGACTCGTCGGCGTGTTCTGCTATTTTGTCCTTCGTATTGAGCTGCTTGAGAGTCTTCTCATTGGCTCGGTAATAAGCTCGACCGATGCGGCAAGCGTTTTCTCCGTTCTCCGTTCCCGGCATCTTAACTTAAAGGACAACACGGCATCGCTTTTAGAGGTAGAAAGCGGAAGTAACGACCCATTTGCATATATGCTAACTGTAACCGTACTGTCCGTTATGAACGGCAACACCGCACTCGGTGGAATTTCGTGGCTTTTGTTTTCGCAAGTCGTTTTCGGTATAGCCGGCGGTTCTCTCATCGCGTGGCTTGCTCTTAAATTTCTGCGTCACTTCCACGGCTTTTCTGCGGGCTTTGACGGTATTTGTCTCTTTGCAACGGCGCTTGCGGCATACGCTCTGCCGCAGCTTGTCGGCGGCAACGGATATCTCTCTGCATACATCACAGGTATTGTTCTCGGAAATTCGCGCCTCCGCGGCAAAACTGCGCTTGTAAACTTCTTTGACGGTATGACCGGTCTTATGCAGATGATTCTCTTCTTCCTGCTCGGTCTTCTCTCCCTTCCGTCACAGCTTCCGTCAATTGCGCCGAAAGCGCTGTGTATCGCGCTTTTTATAACGCTCATTGCGCGCCCGATTGCATCCGCGCTCATTCTTATTCCCTTCCGCGCACGCCTCGGTCAGATAACCGTTGTTTCGTGGGCAGGACTTCGCGGTGCGGCAAGTATCGTTTTTGCAATAGTTGCAGTTCTTGACCCTGCAGTTATGTCGCACGATATTTTCCATCTCGTTTTCTTCATCGTTCTGTTCTCAATCCTCGTTCAGGGAACGCTTCTGCCACAGGTTGCTTCCCTCTTTAAAATGACGGACAGCGAAAATGACGTCATGAGGACCTTTACGGATTATACTGCAGACAACCCCGTAAGATTCATCCGCTTTAAAATACGCAACGGACATCCGTGGGCCAATATGGAAATACGCAACATAACGCTTCCCCCGGATACACTTCTTGTTCTTGTTATCCGCGGAAAGCGCAAGATAATCCCAAACGGCAAATTACCGCTGTTACCGGGTGATAAAATCATCTTAAGTGGCAAGGCAATCGGTCATATAGACGGAATAAACCTTTACGAGAAGGTTCTCACTCACGGCGATGCATGGGTGGATACGCCCATTTCGCGCATCCACACCGGCAGTGACCTGATTATAATGATAAAGCGCGGTGATAAGGTAATCATCCCGCGCGGAAGCGTAAAGCTCCGCGATGGCGACACACTCGTCATAAACGATGCTTCCCATGTCAAAGCAGTATGGGAATCAAGTGACGCAGAAATATAGTTAAAAAATGCAAAAATAAGGCAAAATCAACCCCTCCTAAATCAGCGAGGGGGGAGTATTTTTTTT
>JAZQSB010000062.1:0-3592 GCA_045629885.1 Eubacteriales bacterium
ACTTCGCAAAAGAACTCGCAATCGCGCGCAACACAGGCATTGTAAACGGCATTGGTGACAACAAGTACGCTCCAAGAAATACAATCACACGTCAGGATATGATGACGATTGTATATCGTGCAATGCAGAAGCTTGATGTTAAGCTCGAAGCAAAAGACGTCGAATATGCAGACTTCACAGATGTCGCAGATTATGCAAAAGAAGCAGTATCCGCACTCATTACAGCAGGTTTAGTCAACGGAAAGAGTGGCAAAATCGCTCCAACAGACTACACAACCCGCGCAGAAGTCGCAGTTCTTATTAAGAGAATCCTCGACTACACCGCGAAATAACAGCAAACAACTATAAATCAATCAAGCCTCTTGTTTCCAAGAGGCTTGATTAAAATTATGTAAAAACAAGAGCTAACCGATAACTTTTTGTTGATTTGCAGATTCGGGAATGGAAGCGTGTTGTATGTAGTACCGATTTTGGAGATGAAATGAATGAAACTCAATTTAGAACAGATTAAGGATATATCACAGGGAGTTGAGAGAATAACTGAAAAAGATGGCGAAATTTATTTCTTTCGTTTTACCGAAAAAGAGGAAAAACTTTATTCGACATCCGAGCTTTATCCGAGAACTTTTTCAACCGCAGGCGTAAAATTGCATTTCAAGACAGATGCAACAGCACTTTTATTGAGGGTAAGAGCCGAAAAAATCACCAATATCAGTTTCTTTGCATTTGATATATATATCAATAAAAAGTATCGCGGAAGCATAAAAAATTACTCTTGTGATATTGCAAGGTCGGGATATCATGAGAATGATTATCCCCTTGGAGAGTTTGAGGAAAGCTTTGACCTTCCGAGCGGAGATAAAGAAATTGAAATCTATTTCCCTTGTATGCTGAAGGGAGTCCTTTCGTGTCTTGATCTTGCAGATGCGTCATATGTCACGCCGGTAAAGCAGGATAAGAAATTTCTTGCATACGGCGATTCTATTGCACAAGGAACGGCGGCACAAAATCCTTCACGTGTTCATATAGTCAGACTTGCCGAGTATTTTGGCGCGGAGCTTCATTCAAAAGCAATGGGAAGTGAAGTGTATTTCCCGGAGCTTGCAATATTGAAGACGGAAGAATATGCTCCCGATTACATTTATGTCGGATACGGCGTAAACGATTGGTATACGTTAACATATGATGATGCGGAATCAAGATGCCGTCGCTTTTGGAAGGCAATATGTGAGAATTATCCGAATGCAAAGAAAATCTGTGTATCTCCGATATGGTACAGGGATTATAAGGAAGAAAGACCGTTCGGACCGCTCCGTGATATGGAGAAACTTCAGCGAAGAGTGACGAGTGAATATTCCGATGTGATTTTCGTCGATGGATGGGAGCTTGTTCCGGGAAGCGATGATTTTTTTACGGACGGAGTTCATCCGAACAATGAAGGTTTTGATTTGTTTTACAATAGCCTGAAAGATAAAATCAATATTTAAAAGATTGTATTATGGTGATAACTATATTAAAGTAAATTCACTAAATGGAGAAAAACTATGAACGGAGACATTGTTTTAAACGGTATTCATATAGGAGAGCATTCCTTTGATCCGGATAAAGTTATTGATGAAATATACGAGCGTTGTATAAAGCCGGGGCTTAATTTTGTTACCATCCGCACAAGGACAGAAAGAATACCTCAGCACTATTTTATCGAATGGGCGAAATATCTTGCGGATAATAAGATTTATTTCATATTTCTTTATACCATTCAGAATGTGTCACCCGATGTGGACTCGCAGTTTGACAGAGAGACCGTTACGGAAATGAAAAGAATTGCGGGCGAATATTTCATCGGAGATATGATAGGCGAAACGGGAAGCACATTTGCCTGCAAGTTCCCCGGATATTACGAAAATATCGAACAAGTCAAGGGCGATGTTGCTGTAGACATCAGAAGAAGAGCAAATGTCAAGGAAGCACACGACGATTACGTAAAGAGCGTTTCTGCATTTATTGATATTGATAAAGCACTCGGTATGCCGGATATCGTTTCCGTCGAAGCTACGGGACTCAATAAGTATAATGCCGAAGCAGGTGTCACGATTCCGATGCTTGAGCTTATGTGCGGAAGCCCCGACGTGCTTGTATCCTCTTTGCGAGGCGTTGCACGTTCGATTGATTCAAAGCTCTGGGGGACATACGTTGCACACGAATGGTACGGCGGTATGCGTCACGACGATACGCTCAAAAGAAAACGTCTTGAACTGGCATACAAGTATGCGTATCTCGCAGGAACAAATGCATTCTGTCTTGAAAGCGGAGATGAATGTATAGACTCATACGGCCACGCCTTTTCGCGCGATTCCGAGTATTGTGAGGACTACCGCAAAATTCTTTGCGATATGATGAATTACATAAAGAACGATTGCCGTCCGAAGGGAGGACCAAAGGTAAAGGTAGCATTTGTTTCAGGCCTTCACGATGCTTACGGAGGATGGGGCGGAAGTTCTGTGTGGAACGGATTCGAAGGTGAAGAATGGGGGCATAATGAGGCAGAACATTCGTGGAGAATTCTTGACGAGATAGGAACAAAGCGTACGTGGGCAGATATCGCAAACTACGGTGAACATGACCTTTCGACATATCCCGCTTACGGAATGTATGATATTGTGCCGATTGAAGCGCCGATTGAAAAACTTTCGGCATATGACTATCTCATATTCCTTGGATGGAACTCGATGACAGACGAAAATATGGATAAACTGTATGAATATGTAAAACGCGGCGGCAGGCTTCTCGCAAGTGTTGCGCATCTCAACTGCAATACGGTAAGAGAGGGAGAGCTCCGACTTCCCGACGCATCGAAAGTCGAAAAGCTTTTCGGAGTAAGATTCACGGGCGAAATATGCAGAACA
The DNA here is from genome assembly GCA_045629885.1 of Eubacteriales bacterium. Taxonomy (GTDB): domain Bacteria; phylum Bacillota; class Clostridia; order Oscillospirales; family JAAYXM01; genus SIG480. The sequence goes on from JAZQSB010000062.1 coordinate 2,907, forward strand.
AATAACGGCGTAAAGTTCAGATATGATTCAAAGGATAAAAATCTTCTTTATCCGGGTTCGAAGAGTCTTGTGTGCGATCCCATATATTCGGCAGGATATACAGGTTGGGCAAAAACAGAGCTTTGCGGAGCATACGAGACAGCCTATGTAAGCGGACATTTTGATACAACTCCGAGCGGAATTGCAGCAGTGGTTGAAAATATGGTCGGAGATGGTATAGCAACGCTCGTTACAAGCACAAACTACCCGGGACATCCTGCGCTCTTGCCGCTTTATCGTGCAATAGTGAGGGAAATGGTGACGGCATCTTCAAGAAACTGCGAAATAAAGGTTCTGGGAAGTGACAGACTCCGCTGGGCGGTGTACGAAGGAAACAAAGTATACCTGCTCAACACTGATTACGATATGCCGATAACGATAAAACTGATATACAAAGACAGTGAAAAACTGATAAACATAAACCCGTTGGAACTCAAGTCAATAGAATTGTAAAAAAATAACGAACGATTTTTTCGTTCGTTATTTTGCGTGATTCTCTTCTTGAGCATGAGATAACATTTCCCCCTCTCGCGTCGGCGTGCCGCCCATGAGCCGCCTTTCAAATCCTTCATACTTAAACGAAAAAAGAAGTCCGCAACAATGTGCGAACTTCTTTTATTGGCGTAAACTACCTTATTTGATACAAT
>JAZQSB010000063.1:0-6773 GCA_045629885.1 Eubacteriales bacterium
TTAATTGATTTGAATTTATTTTTATATCCTATAAAATGATACACCCATAGAAAAGGTTTGTCAATTAGAATTATGGCTTATGTACGATTTTCCCGTTCACAATTGTCATAACCACATTGAAATCATCGTCAAGTACCGTGAGATGCGCACGCTTTCCGATAGCAATGGAGCCGAATTTATCATACATTCCAAGCGCTTCTGCCGGATTTTTCGCTACGCCCAGCATAGCATCTTCAAGCGGAATCCCGAGCTTTTTCACCACACTGCGCAGTACCCCGTCAGCTCCAAGCCCCGCGCCGCCGTGCGTATGCATATCGACAAACCCGGGTAAAGTAATATATGCGGAAAGATCAAGTTCTGCCTCTCCGTCTGCACAAAACCCCGAAAATACACCGTTCTATGTTTCTATAATGCTGTGGCTTATCCTTTTCCCGGCGCTGCAGCACCGTCCTCCCCGTATTTTCATAATAAAAAAACCTCCTGCATATGTGAATTTATAATATTTTACTGTCAGGCTTCTAAAATTTGCATTATTTATGCTTGATAACATCGTAATTTCGTGTTATTATAAAATCAGTAATAAATTTACTGTAATAATTATACCACAAACAAAGCGGAAGTGACAACAAAAAATGAAAACAAACATAAGAAAAACAGTTTTAGATTATATTATTATCGCTATCGGTGCATCTCTCTTTGCGGTTTCATTCAATATGTTTATCGCAAGCTCCGAAACACCCATTGCAATGGGCGGCATAACCGGTATATCAATGGTTATAAACTATTTCTTCCCCAAGCTCTCAATGGGTCTGTTAACCTTCCTTGTAAACGTTCCTTTCCTCGCACTCGGTCTGTGGAAAATAGGCGGACGGTTTATGGCAAAAACGGTTTTTGCATCGGTTGTTCTGTCTCTCGTGATGGATATTTCCGCTGCTTTTCCCGCCCTCACTCATGATCCGATGCTGTGCGCGATTTACGGAGGTATCGGAACCGGTGCGGGGCTTGGTCTCGTTTTTATCCGAAACGGCTCTACCGCAGGCACGGATATCGTCGGGCTTGTTCTTAAGCAGAAATACACCGGAATTCCGCTCGGCAAGCTTGTTCTTGCGGCGGACACGGTAATCGTTCTCTGTGCGTCCTTTGCCTTCAAGAGCGCAAACAGCGTGCTTTTTGCCATCATCAAAATGTATACCGCATCAATTGCAACCGACGGCGTAATATACGGTTTTACGACAGATAAACTTGCGTATATTGTGACGGAAAAGACAGAAACTATAAGCAAGCTTGTCATTTCCGAGCTTCACCACGGAGCGACCATTCTTTCCGGTGAAGGAGCGTTTACAAACATGCCGAGAAAGATGATTATGTGTGCAATAAATCCAAACCAGATAGGGCTTCTTAAAGAAATTGTACGAGAAAATGACCCCAATGCGTTTATGATTGTTACAAACACGCATGAGGTTCTCGGCTTTGGATTTAAACCAAACGTAAAAACGAATCTGTAAAACTTAAGGCTTAAACTTATTCCGGAGGATTTTTCTTTGATACGGATAGAACACCTGTCAAAAATCTACAAAATGCCCGACGGAGATGTTCGCGCACTGGATGATGTGAGTCTCCATGTCCGAAAAGGCGAATTTTTAGCGATTGTGGGAACCTCCGGTTCGGGTAAAAGTACACTTATGAATATGCTCGGCTGTCTTGACAAGCCGTCCTCGGGCAGCTACTTTTTAAACGGTGAGGATGTTCTCTGCCAAAAGCCACGTGAGCTTGCACGCATCCGCAACAGGGAAATCGGTTTTATCTTTCAGGGCTTTAATCTGCTTGAGAAAATGACGGCTATTGAAAACGTTGAGCTTCCTATGATGTATGCACATATCCCCCGAAAAGAACGGCGCAAGCTTGCAGAAGACGCGCTTTGCCGCGTAGGTCTCTCAAAGCGGCTTTCACATCTTCCTTGTGAGCTTTCGGGTGGACAGCAGCAACGTGTGGCAATCGCCCGCGCAATAACCCGCACTCCGTCTGTTATTCTCGCAGACGAGCCGACCGGCAATCTTGATAAGCCTACCACTAATGAGATACTGAAAATAATAAAGGAATTAAACGCCGGCGGAGCAACAATCGTTCTTATAACCCATGACTCCCACGTTGCAGAGTGCGCCGGTCGCGTTATAGAAATATCAGAAGGAAAAATAACATAAAGAGGTGTTCACAATGGAGCGCAGAGACAAATTTAACTATTACCTTGACATCGCAGAAACCGTACTGGAGCGTGGCACATGCCTTCGCCGCAACTACGGTGCTATCATCGTAAGAAATGATTCCATCATCTCCACCGGATATGTGGGTGCACCGAGAGGTCGCGCAAACTGCTGTGACCTCGGCTATTGCCGCCGGGAACAGCTTAAAATTCCCCGCGGTGAGAGATACGAGCTTTGCCGTAGCGTACACGCAGAGGCAAATGCAATAATAGCAGCGCCGCGTTCGGAAATGCTGGGTTCAACGCTGTATCTTGTCGGAAAAGACAAGCAGACAGGAGAGCTTATTCCCAACGCAAGCTCGTGCGCGATGTGCAAGCGTATGATAATAAACGCAGGTATTGAGCGCGTTGTCATCCGCAACACACCCGACAAGTACACAATAATTCTTGTATCAGACTGGGTTAAGAACGATGATTCGCTCGATGATAACGTAATGGGATATTAAGTATTGAGGTACATACCATGAAAAAATTCTTCTCATTTTTAAGTAAAATCGCGGCTTTTATAACGTTTTCAGGTGTTGTTCTCTATTGCATCGCCTACTTTTTCGCATCGAAAACACGCCGCATAAATGAGCTGTTTCCAAAAAAGGCAGGCTCCTCAGAAGATGACGGGGAATAAAATATGAAAATTCGTGACAGAGTCCTCGGTATTATAGAGGGATTGAAAAAGGAATATCCACAGGCTGAATGCTCACTGAACTACGACGAGCCGTATCAGCTTCTTTTCGCCACGCGCCTGTCCGCACAATGCACCGATGCGCGTGTGAATATCGTTACAAAAGAGCTGTATTCTCGATATAAGACGCTTCGCGAAATCGCGGAGTGCGATATATCGGAGCTTGAGGAGATTGTGCATCCGTGCGGCGTTTTTCGCATGAAGGCACGCGATATCCGCGCCTCGGCGAACGTACTTATTGAGAAATTTAGCGGTGAGGTCCCCGATACAATGGAGGAGCTTCTCTCGCTTCCCGGTGTGGGAAGAAAAACGGCGAATCTCATTCTCGGCGATATCTTCAAAAAGCCGGCAGTGGTAGCTGATACACATTGTATACGGATATCAAACAAGCTTGGGCTGTGCAACAGCCGCGACCCAAAGAGGGTTGAGCTTCGCTTAAAGGAAATAATTCCGCCCGATGAGCAGAATATGCTTTGCCACCGCTTTGTGTGGCACGGCAGAGCAATATGCAGCGCAAGAAGTCCTAAGTGTGAAGAATGCAATATAAATACGTTCTGCAAAACCTACGAAAAAAACAGTAAATAAACCCGGGAAGCGGGATAAGGAGACAATATAAATGGCAGTAAAAGCACTACTCTTAGACCTTGACGGCACAATTCTCAACACGCTTGACGACCTTTGCGACAGCGTAAACTTTGCGCTTTCCGCACACGGTCACCCAACGCGCACGAAGAGTGAGATACGCGCAATCGTCGGCAACGGCGTTATAAATCTCATAACGCGCTCGCTGCCGGAAGGCGTAAGCCAAAAAGAATTCGAAGAGTGCCTTGCTACATACAAAGAACATTATGAAGTGAACAAAACAAACAAAACCGCACCTTATAGGGGTATTTCCGAGGCTCTCTCCGCACTCCGAGCCGCCGGCTACAAGCTTGCAATTGTATCCAACAAGCACGCCGAGGCGGTTGAAGGTCTATACAATCTGTTCTTTGCAGATGTTGCGGATTTTGCGCTCGGAAACAGCTCTGATATTCCCAAAAAGCCGGCTCCGGGTATGGTTTTTGCCGCGGCACAAAAGCTTGGTGTAACTCCAGACGAATGTGTTTTTGTCGGCGATTCCGAGGTCGATTTCCAGACCGCACAAAACGCAGGCATTCCGTGCATCTCCGTAACATGGGGATTCCGTGACGAGGATATTTTAAGAGATGCAGGTGCCACTCTTTTTGTCCACTCTCCTGACGAGCTTATAAAAGCAGTAAAAGCTATATAGCATACAGAATAACAGGGGCATCTCGTTGCGAGACTGCCTCTTTTTTGTTTTGTGTGCTTAAAATTTCCATCTCTTTCGACAATAAAACATTGCAAAAACTCAAAAAAAGAATAATATATTATATATATCATAAAATAACACCAGGGTTTTCGCAACCAAAAGTTGCAGAAATTTTAACCAAAGTTGGTTGATAAAGCTGAAAGTTTTTGCTATTATGTTGCATAGATAAAAAGAAAGGCGGTTTTGTACCGATGACTATTGGTGAAAAAATAACCTGGCTTCGCACGGCTGCAGATATATCTCAGGAGCAATTGGCAGAAAAGATTTCTGTTTCCCGACAGGCGGTTTCAAAATGGGAGATGGATCAATCTCTTCCTCAGATAGATAAGGTTTTACAGCTTTGCGAGCTTTTCGGAGTTTCTTCCGATACGCTTTTGAAAGACGAAATCCGGTTGTGTGCGGACGATGGAAAGAAAAAGAAAAACAAATATTTCGGCACCGACGGCTTTCGTGGTGAGGCGAATGTCGGTCTTACCTCGGTTCAGGCTTACAAGGTAGGACGCTTTCTCGGCTGGTATTTCTCATCTTCTCTTTTCGGTTGCAACAATTCCGGTTACCGCCCAAGGATAGTAATCGGAAAAGACACACGGCGTTCAAGCTATATGCTTGAATATTCTATAGCCGCAGGAATCACGGCATCCGGTGCCGATGCATATATGCTCCACGTTACCACAACTCCGAGCGTTTCTTATGTGACACGTCAGGATGAATTTGACTGCGGCATTATGATTACCGCATCTCACAATCCGTATTATGATAACGGGATTAAAGTTATAAACAAATACGGCGAAAAGCTCGATGATAACACTACGGCTCTTATTGAAAGCTATCTTGACGGAGATTTTTCCACGCTCGGTCTGTCCGAGGATTTGCCGTTTGCCACAGGTGACCGCATCGGGCGCATTGTGGACTATTCATCCGGCAGAAACAGGTATCTTGGTTATCTCATATCTCTTGCATCAAATTCCTATAAGGATTTAAAAATAGGACTTGACTGTGCAAACGGTGCTTCATGGATGATCACAAATTCCGTGTTTGGCGCACTCGGCGCACAGACAGTTGTTATAGGCGCTGAGCCCGATGGACTTAATGTGAACACCAACTGCGGCTCCACGCATATTGAAAACCTTCGTGACCTCGTTCGCGAAAAACATCTTGACTGTGGATTTGCCTTTGACGGAGACGCTGACCGCTGTATTGCCGTGGATGAAAACGGAAACGTGATAGACGGAGACATTATGCTCTACATCCTTGGAAGACGTTTAAAATCCCGCGGTATGCTTAGTAAGGACACGGTGGTAACGACCATTATGTCAAATAGCGGACTCGCAGAAAGCCTTAGCGAAATAGGAGTCAAGAGTATGCAGACTCAGGTTGGTGACCGCTATGTCTATGAATGTATGCAAAAGGGCGGCTACAGCATCGGCGGCGAGCAATCCGGACATATAATTCTGAAAAAATATGCCACAACCGGAGATGGCATTCTTACAGCAATAATGATTGCCGAAGAAATCTGCGACTGCAAAATGTCTCTTTCCGAGCTTGCAGAAGGAGTGAGCATTTATCCGCAGGCATTGAAAAACGTAAGAGTTGTTGATAAGGATGCGGTACTCGGGGATGCTGAGGTGCAAAAGGCAGTTAATGCCGCAGAGCTTGAAATTGCCGGAAAAGGCAGAATTCTGCTTCGTCCCAGCGGCACAGAACCACTGATACGCATCATGGCGGAGTGCCAGAGCGCAGAAAAATGCAAAGAATATACGGAGCTTATAGCAAATGTGATTTCAGAAAGGGGCTACAGCGTTGGATAAAAAGATAAAGACAGCAGAGCTTTTTGAATGTAAAACGCCGTATCTCATATCTCTTTTTGAGAGGTGCGAATATCCGTGGGAAATGCTGGGCGAAATCGGCGCGTATGCAAAAAAGCTTGTAAGAGACGGAATTCCCGGATACCGCCTTCTTTCGGATGATGTTCTTGTCGGAGAGGACGTTACCATAGCACCCACGGCAACAATAATCGGTCCTGCAGTTATCGGAAAAGGTACGGAAATCCGCCCTGGCGCATATGTAAGAGGAAACGTGATAACGGGAGAAGGATGCGTTATCGGAAATTCCTCAGAGCTTAAAAACTGCATCCTGCTTGACGGCGTACAGGCTCCCCATTATAACTATATTGGGGATTCTGTCCTAGGAAACGGCGCACACCTCGGTGCGGGAGTGGTATGCTCAAACTTAAAAGCCGATGGCAAAAATGTTGTGGTAAGAGGCGATGAAGCTTATGAAACAGGACGCCGTAAGGTCGGCGCAATTCTCGGTGACGGCGCGGATATAGGATGTAATTCCGTGATTAATCCCGGCACTGTTGTCGGCAAAAACACATCGGTATATCCGCTTACACCCTTGCGCGGAGTGTATCCTTCCGATTGCATTGTGAAATCGCAAAAGGAAGCAGTAAAGAGAGTGTAAAAGCGTTAAAGTGAAGAGGTCGCACCGCTTTCGCGGTGCGA
>JAZQSB010000064.1:0-4563 GCA_045629885.1 Eubacteriales bacterium
CTGCCGGCTCAGTCAACAAAATCTATGACCTTATGGCAAAGTTCAAGTTCCACATCGTACGCAGTGTCCGTATTCAGGTCGGACACGCACTCCTTGCAAAGCGCGGTTCCGAGCTTTCCGACATAAAGGAAATCTTTTCCCATGAGCAGGCAATAAGCCAGTGCAGTGAGTTTCTCTCCGCACACAAGGATATAAAGGTTACGGTATGTGAAAACACAGCCGTTGCCGCACGTATGGTCGCAGAAAGCGATAGAACTGATATCGCCGCTCTCTCATCACCCGGATGCGCAGAGCTTTACGACCTTGCAACGCTTTACGACAATGTTTGTGACCATATCGGAAACTACACGCGCTTTATCTGCATTTCAAAAAATCTTGAGATTTACCCGGGTGCCGACAAGACCAGCATTATGATGAAAATTCCGCATAAGCCCGGCTCACTCTACCGCGTTATGGCGCGCTTCAATGCACTTGGAATTAACCTTGAGAAGCTTGAAAGCCGTCCGAAGCCCGGTTCAGATTTTGAGTTTATGTTTTACTTTGACATCGGCGCTTCCATTTACTCTCCAGAGCTTTTTGAGCTTATATGCGAGCTTGAGGACGACCTTGACGGATTTAAATATTTCGGAAGTTATACGGAAATTATGTGATGCTGAATATCGGGCGCAAGGATAAGTGCGTCCGATATGATTTTTCCTGACTCTTACGCAACGTTTTTTTGTTTTTCATAAATATTTTACAAAAAAAGAGGAAAAATAAAATATTCGGCGTATAATACTAATACAGAGGTATTGTTATTTCCCCTTATGAGGTGATGACATTATGAACATCCGCCATCTTGAACAAGAGCGTGAAAGGCGCGACTTTTCCGAGTTTGCGTGTCTGTCCGAAAACAGCCGCGGAAGAAAACGCGCAGAGGAGCCATGCGATATACGCACCTGCTTTATGCGGGACCGTGACCGCATTATTCACTCTAAATCTTTCCGTCGCTTAAAACATAAAACGCAGGTATTTATTGCACCTGAAGGAGACCACTACCGAACGCGCCTTACCCATACGCTTGAGGTTTCCGGCATCGCGCGGACAATTGCTCGTGCCCTGCACCTTAACGAAAACCTATGTGAAGCAATTGCAATGGGGCATGACCTCGGTCACACGCCGTTTGGTCACGGCGGTGAGCGCGAACTTTCAGCCATCACCAACGGAAGATTTTCGCATAATCTTCAGAGCGTACGCGTAGCAGAGCGGATTGAGCGCTCAGGGCGCGGGCTTAATCTTACTTATGAGGTTCTTGATGGCATCGCCTGCCACAGCGGAGATAAGAATGCCGCAACGCTTGAAGGGAAAGTTGTTGCACTGTCCGACAGGATAGCCTATATAAACCATGATATTGATGATGCCTGCCGCGGCGGGATGCTCCGCGAAAGCGACATCCCCGGCGAATTTAAAGACGTTCTTGGTCACCGCCACAGCAAGCGCATAAATACACTTGTTCTCGACACCATCTCGGCAAGCGAGGGCAAGGATGACATCGTAATGTCTGACGAAGTACATAAAGCGATGATGGGGCTGCGCTCGTTTATGTTTGAGCGTGTTTATCGCGCGGATTACGCACTCCGTCAGGAGGAAAAAGTGCGCGGAATGATTTCGAGGCTTTATGAGTATTACAGCCGTGATATTGACCGCCTTCCCGAAGAATACCGTTTTATTTCGGAAGAGGACGGCGTGAGCGCGGCGGTGTGCGATTTTATCGCATGCATGACCGACAGATACGCGCTGAATAAATACAGCGAGCTGTTTCTGCCGATATCCTGGAGTCACATATAACCTTTAAAAAGTGCTTGCACTTTTAGTAAAGTGAACTGTTTTACATAAGGAAAGGAAGTGAAAAACCGTGGCGTATCCGCGCGAATTTATGGACGAGCTTCTCGCCCGTAGCGACATTGTTTCCGTTGTATCGCGTTATGTTTCTTTATCGCGGCGCGGATCAGGAAACCTCGGGTTGTGTCCGTTCCACAATGAAAAAACACCGTCGTTCCATGTGTCGTCGGACAAACAGTTTTTCCACTGCTTCGGCTGCGGTGCAGGCGGAGATGTTATTTCCTTTGTTATGAAAATTGAAAATCTGGATTTCCCCGATGCTGTGGCAAAGCTTGCCGAGTGGGCAGGTATGGAAATTCCACAATCAGACTACGGCTTCGGTGAACGCAACCATCGCCGCCGCGCCGAAGAGGCATGCCGCGATGCTGCGCGTTTCTTCCACGAAAAGCTGCGCGACGACGGCGGCGCAGAAGCACGCGGATATCTTCTCTCACGCGGTTTGTCTCCCGCTACAATAATGCGCTTTGGTCTCGGATTTTCCCCCGATGCGTGGAGCGAGCTTCTTGATGCGCTTACAAAACAAGGCTATACAAAGGCAGAGCTTTTGGAGGCAGGGCTTGTAACCACCGGAAAAACCGGTAAAATTTACGACCGCTTTCGTGGTCGTGCAATGTTCCCGATAATAAACGTCCGTGGTACGGTTATTGGCTTTGGCGGACGCATTATGGGAGATGGAGAGCCTAAATACTTAAATTCTCCGGAATCTTCTGTTTTTAACAAAAGGAAAAATCTTTATGCGCTCAATCTTGCAAAGTCAAGCCGTGCAGATTACATTATTCTTGCCGAAGGGTATATGGACGTTATCGCCCTGCATCAGGCAGGCTTTGACAGCGCGGTTGCCTCTCTCGGCACCGCGCTCACGGATGAACAGGCACATCTTATTTCAAAATATAAAAGCCGTGTTGTTATAGCATACGACTCGGACAAAGCCGGACGCGCCGCAACCGAGCGCGCGATTGACATTCTGAAAAAAGCAGGTCTGGATGTGCGCGTAATCGTTATGACCGGTGCAAAGGATCCTGACGAATTCATAAAAAAATTCGGCAGCGAAAGATACGCAAAGCTTATTGAAAACGCCCTTCCCGCTGCAGAATACCGCCTTGCTTCCGCAAAGCAGGAGCTTGATCTTTCCGACGACAAGCAAAGAGTTGCATATATAAAATCGGCTGTCAGCCAGCTTGCGCGGATGCAAAGCGCGATTGAGCGCGAAATTTACGCAGGCCGCGTGGCTAAAGAGACGAATGTAACCCGAGATGCCATACTTCAGGAGGCGGAGCGTGAGAGAAAACGGCTTATACGCGAAAAACGGCGCGAGGAGGAACGAAAAGTCCTCGACCCCGTAAATTCTATTATGCCGAAAGAGCGCTCTGAGAGGTATACAAACCCTCACTCGGCAATCGCCGAGGAAGCACTTCTCACGTTGTGTATGTCCGACACGAATCTTTGTGCAGGAGTTTCCGAGCGAATCTCGGGAAGCATGTTTTCTTCACCCTTGCTCGGACGTGCATTTGACATTGTCTGCTCGCGCACCCGCGAGGGACATGAGACCGATATGAGTGTTTTTTCTGAGAATTTTTCGGAAAGCGAAAATACGCATCTTGCAGCCGTGCTTGCCCGCAATGCAGGAAAAAGCGCGGATGCGGCAGATGACTATATTGATATAATACAGGGCGAAAACATAAAAGGTGAGGGAAAATTAAGCGATGAGGCTATCCTCGCAGCCGCAGAATACTACAGAAAAAAGAAGGGGTTTAACAATGGATAAGGAAAACAATGAAAAAGTAACAACCGCACAGGAAAAAAAGCAGATTCTCCGTGAGCTTATCGAAACCGGTAAAAAGCGCGGGAAACTCTCCCAGAAAGAGCTTATGGACGTTGCTGCAGAGCTTGAAATGAACTCTGACCAGATTGAAAAGCTTTACGACACACTCGAGCATCTTGGAATTGAGCTTCCGCTTGAGGAGTTTATTCAGGATATCCCTCCTGAGGACGATTTTCTTGAGGATATTCCGGAGGATCTTGAAGACATTGAGGAAATTCCGGAGGAAGAGCTTGTAGACAGTGCCGCGCTTATGGAAGGTCTTTCAATTGACGACCACGTCCGCATTTATCTTAAGGAAATAGGTAAGGTTGACCTTCTCTCTCCCGATGAAGAGGTTGAGCTTGCCGACCGTATGGCACAGGGTGACGAAAAGGCAAAGGTGCGCCTTGCAGAGGCAAATCTCCGCCTTGTCGTTTCCATCGCAAAACGTTATGTAGGGCGCGGTATGCTCTTCCTTGACCTTATTCAGGAAGGCAACCTGGGTCTTATCAAGGCTGTCGAAAAGTTTGACCACACAAAAGGATATAAGTTTTCAACATATGCTACATGGTGGATTCGTCAGGCCATAACTCGTGCAATAGCTGATCAGGCCAGAACAATCCGAATCCCTGTTCATATGGTTGAAACAATCAATAAACTTATCAGAGAGTCGAGAAGACTTTTACAGGAACTTGGTCGAGAACCTACTCCTGATGAACTTGCAAAAGAGCTTAATATGACTTATGATAAAGTTCGTGAAATAATGAAAATTGCTCAGGAACCTGTTTCGCTTGAAACACCTATTGGTGAAGAAGAAGACAGTCATCTCGGTGATTTTATCCCTGATGAGGATGCACCGGCTCCTGCAGAAGCAGCATCTT
>JAZQSB010000065.1:0-7749 GCA_045629885.1 Eubacteriales bacterium
CTATTTCGACGGTTGTTCCTTCACGTGCACTGAGATATTTCGAACCAAGCGAAGAGGAGGAACTGGGGGAGGATTGCGTTATAGGATAATTCCCCTCCGGCACAAATGCAATGAAAAAGGAAAGCATAATTCCGAGTATAATAACGGTTGTGCTTACGGTTTTGCTGTGTGCATACATAGGATATCAGGCATACCGGGCACTGTACAATCCGGTAAGAACGGTCAGTGCGGTATACACCGAGGTTGACGATGCCGTGCAGATGGACGGTTTTGTTGTCCGTGACGAGCGGGTGATGGTGAAAAACTACGGCTCCGGTGTGCTCGAAATGAATATGTACGAGGGCGAACGTGTTGCAAACGGAAGTGCGGTTGCTGTGATTTATGCAAACGAGGAAGCAGCACACAAAAGCCATGAGGTGGCGGATATTGATGAGCAGATAGAAAGAATGACGGCGCTTTATTCGCAAAGCGGAGAAAGCTATGATATAAATGCGGCAAACGACAGAATTTCCGAATATGCAATATCACTTGTCAGAATGCAGCAGGAGCCTGTTTCTGAGAACACCGATATCGCTGTTGAGGAGCTTAAGCTTTCAACTCTTATGCGCGAATATATCTACCGCGACAAGTCAGAGCTTCTTAATGTTATCGAGCAGCTTCGCGCAGAGCGTGCAAAGCTTGGAAGTGCGGCAACCGTCAAAAGCAGGATTTATGCATCAGCCGCCGGATACTTTTCTCAGTATGCAGACGGATTCGAAGCGGTTATGACGCCGTCGCTGGTTCTTACATCTCCGGTTCCAGAAATTCTTTCAACAGCAGAAAAATATGCAACTCCCGACAAGAATGCCGTAGGCAAGCTTGTTTCAAGCAATATCTGGTATTTTGCGGCAACCATTGATGAAAAAAGCGCTGCGCGCTTTTCTGAGGGTGCGGAAATGACGCTTAAGTTCAACGACAAAACGCTCCCGCAGGTTACAGGTGAGGTTGTCCGTCTGACGGAACCCGAGGGAGGTCGCGCGCTTGTTGTGTTTGAGTGTAACACTCATATAGGAAATTTCACAAAGGTGCGCAAAACCTCTGCACGCGCAGTTGTAAAAACGTATTCAGGTCTTAAAGTACCGCGAGAAGCGTTGAGAGTAAGCGCTGAAGGTGTCAACGGGGTTTACTGTCTTATTGACTCTCAGGTAAAATTCAAGCCTGTAGACATAATATTTGAAAAGGACAGCTATTACGTTTCGGCATATGATACGGCTGATACAAAGTCACTCTTGCTGTATGATGAAATAGTTGTTTCAGCGAAGAATCTGGAAAATAAGAAAATAGTAAAATAGGGGTAAGGATATGAGCTCAATAGCAGAAAATATACAGAACATACGCCGTGAGATTGACGAAATGGCAAGACTTACCGGCAGAACGGGCGAAGATATAACGCTCGTTGCTGCGACAAAGATGAACGAAGCAGACCGCGTACGCCAGGCGGTGACGGCAGGAATTGATGCCTGCGGCGAAAACCGCGTGCAGGAGCTTCTTGAAAAATATGAGGACGGTGCATATACCGGTGCGCCTCTTCATTTTATAGGAACGCTGCAGACAAATAAGGTGAAATATCTCGTAGGAAAGGTTTCTCTTATCCAGTCCGTAAATTCAGAAAAGCTTGCTGCGGAAATTTCAAAGTGCGCAATCAAGCACGGAATTGTTCAGGATATCCTTGTCGAAATAAATATCGGAGGAGAAGAGAGCAAGAGCGGTGCGGATATTGAAAACGCACATTCGCTTGTTCAGAATATAGCAAAATTGCCGGGGGTGCGCGTGCGCGGACTTATGACAATACCCCCGTTTTCCGAGGATGAAGAAGAACAAAAAAGCTTTTTTATAAAAATGAAGCAATTATTTATTGACATTAGAGCAAAAAAATACGATAATATTAGTATGGAGTTTTTGTCTATGGGCATGAGCGGTGATTACCGTAATGCAATTCTCGCCGGTGCGAACATGGTTCGCGTCGGCACTGGAATATTCGGTGCCCGCCATTAACAAGAAATAAATTTTAGGAGGACAAGTTATCATGGGTTTCATGGAAAAGTTTAAGGAATGGGCAAAGGTTGAAGAAGACGAGGATGAGTTCGAAGAATTCATGCCGAGCGACGACAGGGCAAAGGTTCGCGAATCATACGCACCGCCGCGCCGTGACGACAGAGTTGTGAACATTCACACCACAACTCAGCTTCAGGTTGTTCTTGTAAAGCCGGAGCGTTATGAAAATGCAACGGAGATTGCAGACCACCTTAAAGAAAAGCGTACTGTTGTTCTCAATCTTGAGTCTACCAACAAAGATGCAGCACGCAGAATTTTAGATTTCTTAAGCGGTGTTGCATACACAAACGACGGTCAGATCAAGCGTGTTGCAAACAACACATACATCATCACTCCTTATAATGTTGACCTTAAGGGGGATCTTATCGACGAGCTTGAAAACAACGGTCTTTATTTCTAAGAGCGGGGGTTTAAGAGGAATACAGTTATGGGTCTGATAAATACGATACGGGGGTTTTTGGGCGCGCTTCTTCGCGTCTATGAGCTTCTGTTTATTGCGCGTGCGCTTCTTTCGTGGTTCCCGGGTGCGAATACCGGCGGAATAGGCGAGTTTCTTTATGCGGTTACTGAACCGCTTCTTGCCCCCATACGTCAGGTTTTATGGAAAATTCCGTTCCTGCAGGGAATACCGATTGACTTTTCGGTGCTTGTTGCATACATTCTCATAGATGTAATTCGCAGCATAATACTGTGATAATTATATAGAAGAAATACAGAAAAATCAGAGGTGATGGGGATAATGTTTACTCCTAATGAACTAAAAGAAATCAAATTCGACAAAGCTGTCTTTGGCGGATATGATACGGAAGACGTTGATAAGGCTTTTTCCGCAATATCTGAAGACTATACAACACTTTTTAAAGAAAACACGGTTCTCAAAAAGAAGCTGAAGCTTCTTGCCGACACCGTAGAGGATTACAGAAGCGTTGACGAGGCAATGCGTAAGGCGCTTATAACGGCGCAGAACATGGCAAACGATATGATTGCCGACGCTGAGAAGAAAAGCCGCGAGATGCTTGCAAATGCAAGTGACGATGCAAAGGCGCGCATCCATGAGCTTACCGCACTTGTTGAAGCGGAGGAAAAAAAGCTTCTTGACGCAAGGAACAAGACTGCTCAGTTTATTGATAATATCACGGCAATGTTTGCGGCGGAGAGTGAAAAGTTTATCGGACTAAAGAATGCCGTTGCACCGGAGACTCCTCCGGTAGAAACTGTGGCTGAATCCTCCCGTATAGGTGATACGCTCGATGAAATTGCAATGGCGCTTGAGGAGAAGGTAAAGCTTGAAGAAGCTCAGATTCAGCAAAATCCCGCAGAAGCCGAGCTTTCAAAGGAGCGTGAAGAAGACGAAGATGCCGATATGAAAAAAGTGTCGGACACCATATCTTTTGAAAGCGATATTCCCACCGAGCAAGAAATGGCAGCTCTTGAAGCCGCTGCTGAGAAACCACGCCGCCGTCACCGTGTTGAGTTTGAAAATCTCAAGTTTGGCACAAGCTATGATATGAAGAGCGAAGACTAACATTATAATATAAAAAACGATACTGTAAAAGGGAGTTATATGAATGTCTCAGGATTACAACAGCACAATTAACCTGCCGAAAACGGAATTCCCGATGCGTGCAGGGCTTCCTAAGCGTGAGCCGGATATGCTTGCCGCTTGGGAAAATGACAATCTTTATCAGATGATAATGGAAAAGAACGAAGGGAGAGAACCGTTTATCCTTCACGACGGTCCTCCGTTCTCCAACGGCAGCATCCATATGGGTACGGCAATGAACAAGTGCCTTAAGGACTTTATCGTCCGTTATAAAAACGTTTCAGGCTTTTCGGCACCGTACACTCCGGGCTGGGATAACCACGGTATGCCGATTGAGTCTGCAATTATAAAGCAGAACAAGCTTGACCGCAAGCATATGTCCATTCCGGAATTCCGTACAGCTTGCCAGAAGTTTGCGGAAAACTTTGTTGATGTACAGAGAAACCAATTCAAGCGCCTTGGTGCACTCGGCGACTGGTCAAATCCGTATCTCACAATGGACCCGAAGTTTGAGGCGGAAGAGGTTAAAATCTTCGGTGAAATGTATAAGAAGGGCTATATTTATAAAGGTCTTAAGCCTGTTTACTGGTGCCCGGTATGCGAAACCGCTCTTGCCGAGGCTGAAATTGAGTACAAGGACGATCCGTGCACAACTGTGTATGTAAAGTTTAAGGTAAATGATGACCTCGGAAAGCTTTCCGGCATTGACCTTTCAAATACGTATTTCGTTATCTGGACAACCACGATATGGACGCTTCCGGGTAACCTTGCAATCGCGCTCAACCCGTCTGAGGAGTATGTAATCGTAAAGGCTCCGAATGGCGAGAATTACATTATGGCAGAGGCTCTTGCAAATAAGGTTATGAAAATCGGTGGCTTTGACAGCTTTGAGGTAATCGACCACCATCCGGGTGCATTCTTTGAAAATATGCTTGCAGACCACCCGTTCCTTCCGAAAACATCACGTCTGCTTCTTGCAGATTACGTAACAATGGAATCCGGTACAGGCTGCGTTCACACAGCTCCGGGCTTTGGTGCTGACGACTATCAGACCTGCCGCCGTTACGGAATGGAAATGGTCGTTCCGGTTGACGACACAGGCCGTCACACAGATTATGCAGGAAAATACGCGGGCATGAAGACTGAAGAGTCAAACTCAGTAATCCTTGCAGATATGAAGGAATCCGGTGCGCTCTTTGCATCGGAGGATATCGTTCACAGCTATCCGCACTGCTGGAGATGTAAGGGACCAATCATCTTCCGTGCAACTGATCAGTGGTTCTGCTCTGTTGATGCGTTCAAGGATGAAGCGGTTTCTGCTTGCGGCAAGGTACAGTGGTTCCCAGAATGGGGTTATGACCGCATAGTATCAATGGTTCGCGAACGTGCAGACTGGTGTATCTCCCGTCAGCGTCATTGGGGACTCCCGATTCCTGTTTTCTATTGTGAAAAGTGCGAGAAGCCAATTTGCGATGATGCAACGATTGAAAAGATTTCAAAGATATTTGGCGAAAAGGGTTCAAACGCATGGTTTGAGATGGATGTTTCAGACCTTATGCCGGAAGGCTATGTCTGTCCGCATTGCGGCGGAACTCATTTTACCAAGGAAACCGATACTCTCGACGGTTGGTTTGACTCCGGCTCTACTCATATAGCTTCCATGGAGCTTGATTCTCCGAAGTGCTGGCCGGCAGACCTTTATCTTGAAGGTGCAGACCAGTACCGCGGATGGTTCCAGTCCTCGCTTCTTACGGCTGTTGCGCTTCGCGGTGAAGCTCCGTACCGTCAGGTTCTTACTCACGGCTGGACAGTTGACGGCGAGGGTAAGGCAATGCACAAGTCCCTCGGCAACGGCGTTGCTCCGGAAGAAATCATCGAAAAGTACGGCGCGGATATTCTGCGTCTCTGGGCGGCATCCGCTGATTACCGTCAGGATATGCGTTGCTCTGATGCAATCTTCAAGCAGCTTTCCGACACTTATCTTAAGATAAGAAACACATCAAGATACATCCTCGGAAACCTCGCAGGCTTTGACCCGAACAACTGTGTTCCCGCATCCGAGCTTTGCGAAATGGATAAGTGGGCGCTCTCTCGCCTTAATACACTCCTTGCGCGTTGTATTGAAGCGTATGACAAGTACGAGTTCTATACGGTTGTTCACGCCGTACACAACTTCTGCGTTGTAGATATGTCAAACTTCTACCTCGATGTTATCAAAGACAGACTTTACTGTGACGGCATTGACGGCGCTTCCCGCCGCGGTGCACAGACTGTTATATACCGCATCCTTGATACACTTGTCCGCATCCTTTCTCCCATTCTCGCATTTACAAGCGATGAAATCTGGAAGGCAATGCCGCATCATGACGGCGTACGCCTTGAGAACGTTATGCTCAACGATATCCCGAAGGTTGACGATTCTGTTCTTGATACAGCTCTTGAGCAGAAGTGGGAGCGTGTCGCTGCTCTTCGTGACCGTGTAAACCGTTCTCTTGAAGAAGCACGCGCTGCAAAGGAAATAGGAAAATCTCTTGAGGCAAAGGTTATCATCTCCGCAAATGGCGATGCTTTTGATTTCATCAATGCAGTCGACGGTCTTGATAAGCTCTTTATCGTATCGGATGTAAACGTTGTAAAGGATGAAACAGCCGGAAATGAAATTGATGCAATCTCGGTTAAGATTGAAAAGGCATCCGGCGTAAAGTGTCCGCGTTGCTGGACGTTCTCAGAAAATGCAGGAACTGATCCTGAGCATCCTGAGCTTTGCCCGCGTTGCACAGCTGTTGTTAAGGGGTAAGACGGTAAGTTGGTGATTGTTCAGTTTTTAACCGTTGTGCTTCTTACAGCACTTGATCAAGCTACAAAGCTGTGGTCGGTGAAAGCGCTCCGCTCCGTGGGGGAAATTCCGGTTATTGAAGGTGTGTTCAATCTGCGTTATGTAGAAAACACGGGTGCCGCATTTTCCATACTCCAGGGTAAAACTTTTCTGCTCACAGTTATTCCGATTGTTGCGTGTGTATTTATGATTTATATTCTTTTGGCAAAGAAAATAAGCTTAAAGCTCGGGAATTGGGGAATCACGCTGATTCTGTCCGGCGCACTTGGGAATCTTATTGACCGCGTTTTCCGCGGTGCGGTTGTTGATATGTTTGATTTTGAGCTTATCAATTTTCCGGTTTTCAATGTTGCCGATATATGCGTAACCGTCGGTGCAGTTCTGTTTTTTATCTACGCAATATTCTTTTATGATAAGGCAGAGAAAAAAGATGAATAAAGCTCGCTTAACGGCAGAAATATGTGATGAAGGAACACGTCTTGACGTGTTCCTCTCGCAAAAATTAGATATAACAAGAAACGCCGCAGCGGCTCTCATTGAGAGCGGCGGCGTTTTGGCGCTTAAAAAGAATTATAAGATGCGCGCCGGTGATGAAATTGAAGTAACAATTCCCGAACCGCGGGAAATTGATGTTGTTCCGCAGAATATTCCTCTTGATATTGTGTATGAGGACGATGATTTGCTGGTTATCAACAAAGCGCGAGGAATGGTGGTTCACCCTGCTGCCGGAAACCCTGACGGAACGCTTGTCAATGCGCTTATGTATCATTGTGGAGAGCGCCTTTCGGGGATAAACGGAGTTCTCCGTCCTGGTATTGTGCATAGGCTTGATAAGGATACGAGCGGACTTATGCTTGTTGCGAAAAACGACATTGCGCATAACGGTCTTGCCGAGCAGATAAAGGTTCATTCCGTTAGGCGTGAGTATCATACCTTAGTTATCGGTAGTCTGCGCGAGGATACGGGTACAATATGTGCACCAATCGGAAGGCACAAAACCGACCGCAAGAAAATGGCGGTGAGAGAGAACAACTCAAAGGAAGCTACAACGCATTATACCGTGATTGAGCGCTATCGTGGCTTTACATATGCATCCTGTCTGTTGGAAACGGGGCGCACTCATCAGATTCGCGTTCATATGTCGCATATCGGACATCCCGTAGTTGGGGATGAGATTTACGGCGCGCGAGATAAGCTTGGACTTTTGGGACAGTGTCTTCATTCGAAAAACGTGACGTTTGTTCATCCTCGGACGGGAGAGAAAATGTATTTTGAA
>JAZQSB010000066.1:0-2482 GCA_045629885.1 Eubacteriales bacterium
CAGTTAACCCTTCCTTGAAGGATAAGTCAGATTTAAGTTCAATGACCGATGTATCATCCGGCACAGCTCTAGTAATCTCGTCCATTCCGAGTGCATCCAGCTGTCTCTTATAAAAATCATTTTCCGCTGCTCTGCACGGAATCACAAACAAAATAAGCACCACCGCAAAACACAGTATTCTTTTCATATGTACAACCTCACATACCTATTTGCCGAAGCACTGCAAGCATCAGCGGTGCCGCGCACATCACTGATGCCGCACCTGCCACAAGCTCAATATACGAAGCCGCAGAGCTTACCCCTGCATCCCTGCAAACATCACATCCGACGCGTGACACGATGCTTATGCCCACGCAGCGAAGCACCGGAGCCATCAGCTCGCGGTCTATTCCCGCCCCGCCGGCAAGCTCGTGAATAAACTTAACCACAGAGCCGAGAATACCCGATGCCGCAACCACCATTCCCACAATGAGAACAAGCGTCATAACCACAGCCATCTCGGGAACGCTTTTCCGGAGCAGTGATGCTGTTATGACTCCCACAAGCGCAATAGCGCACACACGAACAAGCTCTCCCATATTATCAGAAACCGAAGGTGGATTTCACCAGATCAAAAAGGTTGCTTATTTCGCGTACTATAATCATAAGCACCACTATAAGTCCCGCAAGCGTTGTCATCATTGCCTGCTCCTCGCGCCCGGAGCGCACAAGAAGCTGATTGAGAACAGCCACAAGTATCCCTATCGCCGCAACCTTGAAAATTAAATCAACCTGCATTTTTTACTTCCCTCATTTAAATAAAAACTATCACAACAGATATTCCGCATATTATACCGAGCTTTGCATACAAGCCGCCAAGTCTTTTCCGGTCGCTGTCCGCAACCGTGAGAATGGACTCAAGCGTGCGTAACGTGCGCTCAATGCTTATTCTCTGTTCATCCGCGCTATACCTTCCCAGCACGTTTCCAAGCGACACTAGCTCTTCTTTCTCGCGTGCGCCAAGACTCAGGGTGGCGTTATGCGAAAGCTGTTTTTTCCAGATGATTCCAAAGGGAATATCCCCGCGCCGCTTCATTTCTTCCGCACATTCCAAGAAAAATCCGCAAAATGGCTCCGCCATTTCCCTCGCAAGCTTTTGCAGCACCGACTCAAGCGGGCTTAACATCTCCGCAATTTCCGAGCGCATAATTTCAAGTGCACGGCAGAACATCGCAAGCGTACGCACGCGCGCCGTCAGCTCTGACGATGCCGAAATACCGATAAGTGCCGCACCGCCCGCAAGAAGAATTGCACCTATTGCTTTTATCATTTTTACCGTCCTTTCCTTCTAAACCTCTTCGACCTTTTTCAAAAAGCTGTTTCCGTCTTTTTCAAGAGTTATAACACATTCAAAAGCTCTCATATTAAAAAGCTCACGGTATGTATCGCGCCACAAAATCTCTGATAAATTATTTCCGTGCGCAGTCGCCACAATCCCTGTCCCGCAGCCAAAAATGTTCTTGACAGCTCTGCAGTCCTGTGCATCGGAAATCTCATCCATGGCGATGATTTGCGGCGTCATTGACCTGAGAAGCATCATACTGCCACGCGCCTTATCTATGCCGTCGAGCACATCCGTACATCTGCCCACGTCAAGCTGAGGAACGCCTCTGTATTTTGCGGCAATCTCTCCCCGCTCGTCCACAAGCGATATTCGCATTCCTGCATCAGAAAGGCCCCGCACCAAATCACGCAAAAGCGTTGTTTTTCCTCCGCCCGGCGGTGCAACAATAAGCGTATTGTGAAATACGCCGTTCTGCATTACAGAGCCATACACTCCATCTGCTGCCCCTCTTATTTCCTTTGCTATGCGTATGGAAACGGATGAGAGCTCCCGCATACCGAAAACACCGTCTGCTCCCTTTACAACGTTTCCGCAAAGCCCTACCCTGTGCCCGCCGCGCACGGTAACAAAACCCTGCGCTACACTTGTCCTCGCGCAGTGAAGTGAGCTTTCCGTGGCAAGCTCTAAAACATCGGAAAGGTCCTCTGCCGTAACAGAGAGGGCAAGCCGTTTCTCAGCGCCGTTTACAAACACAGAAAACCCGACTCCTGCACGGAGGCGAAGCTCTCGCGCATTTCTTTTTTCCTCAGGTGAAAGAACTTGCGCCGCAGTCCTGAACTTTTGCGTAAGAAATGATAAGCCTTCCTCAAACGCTTTTATCATACCGTCCATTTTCTGCTTCTCCTTTGTTTCTTTACATCAACATTTTATGTACAGGCTGTTTGCAATAGAACCGGATTTTTCATTTCGCAAACATAACTGTTGATTAAATACAAAAAAGGTGGTAAAATATACATATAACATCAAAAACATTAACACCTTAGGAGGTTATACATATGGATTATCAGAAGCTTCGCAACGGAAGCGACATTCGCGGAGTTGCACTTGACGGAATTGAAGGTCAGCCGATAACTCTTTTTGAGGATGTCTGCCGTGACA
>JAZQSB010000067.1:0-3593 GCA_045629885.1 Eubacteriales bacterium
GAGATTTGCGAAATTTCCTTCTTCAAGGATATACGGGCGGTATCTTCCGAGAGCATATGCGCCCCTGTCATCTCCGCCAATATCCATAACAACTTTTTTATCATATCTCTGGACAAGTCCATACACCTCTGCAGGAAGTGACGGAAGGTCAACGCTTGTATTTGCAAACGGAAGTGCAATTACTTCAACCCCTGCCGCTGTGAGTTCATCAAGACTGTCCTTTGTTCTGAAATACGGGTTTACAACATCTATATCTGCAATTGCAACGGGATTTCCCAAGCTTTTCAGATAAAGAGCCCAGTTTACTGCTATGTTTGTTTTTCCGCTGCCGTAATGACCGCAGAAAAGAGTTACTCTTTTGTTTAAAGCGTTATTGTCCAATTGAATTTATCCTCGCATTCGCCCCACTGAATACCCGTGATGGTATCATAGAGCTTCTGGCTGACTTCGCCGATTGTGTTGTTGTTGATGAGCATAACGTCATCCTTGTAACGAAGCTTTCCGACCGGGGAGATAACTGCTGCAGTACCTGTTCCGAAGCACTCTTCGAGCTTGCCGCTCTTCTGTGCATCGATAAGCTCTTCAACGCTTATCTTGCGTTCTTCAACAGTGAGACCCCATGACTTGCATACATTGATTACAGAGTTTCTTGTAATCCCCGGAAGAATACTTCCATTCAGCATCGGGGTCACAATTTTGCCATCAATCTTGAAGAAGATGTTCATTGCGCCAACTTCTTCGATGTACTTTCTTTCAACGCCGTCAAGCCAGAGAACCTGAGAATAGCCCTCGTCGTGTGCCTTTACCTGAGCTGCAAGGGAAGCTGCATAGTTGCCACCTGTCTTTGCAAAGCCCATTCCGCCCTTTACTGCGCGGACATAGTCATCCTCAATCCAGATTCCGACCGGAGCAAGACCACTTGCATAATATGCGCCCGACGGAGAAAGAATGATAATGAAGAGATATGTGCTGGACGGTGCAACGCCGAGGAATTCATCCGTTGCGATGATGAACGGACGGATGTAGAGCGATGTGCCCGGTGCTGTGGGAATCCAGTCCTCATCAACTTTTACAACAGCCTTGCAAGCTTCAACAAAAAGCTCAACCGGAAGCTCCGGAATGCAGAGACGCTTGTTTGTGTCGTTTGTTCTCTTAGCGTTCATCTCCGGGCGGAAGAGACGTGTTTTGCCATCCTTGCCCTTATACGCCTTAAGACCCTCAAACATTTCCTGACCGTAGTGGAAAACCATTGCCGACGGGTCAAGCTCGAGCTTGCGATACGGCTCGATTCTGCCGTCATGCCAGCCACGCCCTTCAGTATAGTTCATAATGAACATATGGTCTGTGAATACCTTGCCAAATGCAAGCTTGGACTCGTCCTGCGGACGTGACTTGGGGGTAGTTGTTCTTGTTACCGGAAAATTGTACATAAAAACCTCTCCTTATATATTGTTTATATAAATCAGGTCTTCTGTCGCGAAGAACGGATGATCTGATATTTTTATGATTTACAGCTTATTGCGCTGGATTTTTCCGCTTACCGTTTTGGGAAGCTCGTCGCGGAATACGACAAGACGCGGATACTTATACGGTGCGGTGTGTTCTTTAACGTAGTTCTGGATTTCGCGCTTTAGCTCTTCTGTCGGCTCGGTGCCCTTGGTAAGAACAATGCTTGCCTTTACTATCTGGCCTCTTACCTCGTCGGGAGCTGCTGATACGCCGCACTCAAGAACATACGGAAGCTCCATAATAACACTTTCAATTTCAAACGGACCGATGCGGTACCCGGAGGATTTGATAACGTCGTCAACGCGACCGACATACCAGTAGAAGCCGTCCTCGTCCTTCCACGCAGTATCGCCGGTATGGTAATAACCGTCGTGGAGAACCTCGTCTGTCTTCTCCTGATCGCGGTAGTAGCCCGTAAAAAGACCACACGGCATACCGTCTTTTACGTTGATGACGATTTCGCCCGTTTCACCTACTGCAACCGGCTCACAGTTTTCATTAACAAGCTCAACGTTGTATATCGGGGCAGGCTTACCCATAGAACCGATCTTATGCGGTGCGCCGACCATATTGCCGATAATCATCGTGCTTTCCGTCTGACCAAAGCCCTCAATTATCTGAAGCCCCGTTGCCTTTTCAAATTGCTTGTAAACCTCGGGGTTAAGCGCCTCGCCCGCTGTTGACATATGCTTTACCGATGAGAAATCATACTGTGAAATATCCTCTTTGATAAGCATACGGAGCATTGTGGGAGGTGCGCAGAAGGTTGTTATCTGATGCTTTGCAAACATTGGAAGAATCTGCTTTGCATCAAAACGGTCAAAGTCGTAAACGAATATTGGTGCCTCGCACAGCCACTGACCATAAAGCTTGCCCCACATAGACTTTGCCCAACCTGTGTCGGAAATTGTAAAGTGAAGCCCGTCAGGGTCAACGTTGTGCCAGTATTTCGCGGTGTGGAAATGACCGAGCGGATACTTGTGGTTGTGTGCCGCAATCTTCGGGTAACCCGTTGTGCCGGATGTGAAGAACATAAGCAGCAAATCGTCTCCGCAGGGCGAATCCTCACTTCTCTCAAAGTGGGAGCTGTAAAGCGGGTACTCATCACCAAAGCATCTCCAACCGTCGCGCTTGCCGCCAACGATAATCTTGTTTACAAGCTCGGGGCAGGTCTTTTCCGCCTCATCAACATACGCGGCAACATCGCCGTCCGCCGTACATATTATGGTATTTACGCCTGCTGCCTGGAAGCGATATTCAATATCGTGAACAAGAAGCTGGTTTGTTGCAGGGATTGCAACTGCGCCCAGCTTGTTGAGTCCTATCATGGCATACCAAAACTCATAATGGCGCTTGAGGATAAGCATTACTCTGTCGCCCTTCTTTATGCCAAGGGACTTAAAGTAGTTTGCGCAGCGCGCACTTTCACGCTTTACATCCGCAAAGGTTATGCGGCGTTCTGTCCCATCCTTTGAAATATGAAGCATTGCAAGCTTATCCGGCTCACGCGTGGC
Source organism: Eubacteriales bacterium (assembly GCA_045629885.1). GTDB lineage: Bacteria > Bacillota > Clostridia > Oscillospirales > JAAYXM01 > SIG480. The sequence continues at coordinate 3,024 of JAZQSB010000067.1, forward strand.
AAGCTCGTCGATTAAATCAAATGCGAAGTTGAAGCCTTCCGTGTTCTTAAAATCAATTCTTACCGGTGTTCCCTTTTCGTTCTCTTCAACGTCTATGTACTTACGGTAAATTCTGTCCTTTGTATCGCGCGTTGCAACACGGAAATCGTCAATTGCACGCGTTGGCGCAAGCTCCGGAATAGGCTCACCGGACGGATTGAGAACAATTGCATAGAAAACACAGTCACGCCCGTTAACCGCAATCATACCGTGGGGGGTGTTACTGTCAAAATAAATGCTGTCGCCGGGACCGAGCGTTTCGCGATGCTCACCAATCTGCACCATAAGCTCGCCCTCTACAACGATATCACATTCCTGACCGTCATGAGACGTAAGCTCAATATCGCGGTTCTGCGCATCAGGGTCGTAAACGCTCTTTACATAAAGCGGCTCGGCGATACGGTTCTGAAATGCATATGCAAGGTTATAGTACGTCATACCGTGAGCGTTTGAAATCTGCTGACCTGAGCCGCGGCGCGTAACGGTGAACGACTTAAGAGTAGGGCTGTGACCCTCGATAATATCCGTTAC
>JAZQSB010000068.1:0-7239 GCA_045629885.1 Eubacteriales bacterium
ATGTGTCTGCCTGCATCGCAGACTCATCGTCACGCCAACAGCTTAATTTCCGCTACCAATTGCGAAGCTGTTGAGGCTTGCACGGCCACCGTCTTCGATGTTTGACGTCCTGAACAGGCTGAAGAAGCCAGAGAAGTCGCCGGATGCTGTGATAACATCATTAGCCTTAATTGTGACGATTTCGAGTTTCGGTTCTGCATAAAATCTCATGACACAGACCCCTTCCCCAAAATAGATTTGCAGTATCATTATATAACACTTTATTTGTAATTGCAAGTACTTTTTTCAAAAAAGTTTCATTTTTTTAAAGTTTTTTTGGTTATACCCCAAAAACGGCTTAATACAAGGAAAAATTCACTGTGTAAAAAATACTTTTTCAAGAAAACGCAACCTGACGTTGCATCCTGCCTTACGGTTCCATGCCCGGCTCAAAGGTTGCGCTCTCGTTTCTAAGGCAGAAAAGGTATTTTGCGTATACGGTGGAGAACAGCGCAGAGTAAACAAAATAAAGAGCGGAGAAGCACCCCGCAGCAACATCCCACCCGAAATACGATGCGCGCAGCCCCATAAGTTCAGTTGTTCTTCCGCGGGTTATTCTCTGCATTGTACGGAATGATTTCCACGCACCACCACTCTTGCCCTCTGCAAAGATAAAGAAAGCGAATTTGTATATGCTTATCTTAAGAACCCATACAATAGTGACGATAAAATAAAGAATAAAGCAGAGCCAGATAACAGCTGTAGACTTTATCAAAGTGCCGAGGTACATAAAGATGAGCGGTGGAGCAAGAAGAACGATTGCCCAAAGAAGGCTTGAAAACGCCGTGATAAGCGAAAGACCAATGGAAGAAAACACGGCATTAAGACTTGTAAACGGTGAAAAGACATGAGAAAGCTTTCCTCGTTCACCTGATGCCGCGGCAAGATAAAAGCGGTGGATACCCACATTGAACGGGCACATAATAAGAAGATAGATAATACCCGTTACTACAAACGACCCCACGGTGCGCGAGGTTATCGTTTGCGGAAGGAAAAGCGAAAGCAGCTTCATCGAATCTCCGCCAGTGGCGAGAATCTCCTCTTCGAGCGGTATACGGAAAGGAAGCGTGCCGAGAATAAGCATGGGAATAAGTGAAGAAAGAAGCGTAATAAGGAACGAGCGCAGCCAGCTTCCCTGCATGGCGCGCGATGATGCCGCTTTCAGTAAGCGACGATTAACAGGTCTGTATCCGAACATATTTTTCTCCATTTTATACTTAGTAGTTTTCATATTATATTAGTATACACCATTGTGCCGTAAATTTCAACCTTTACAAAACAACTTTCGGCGTGTATAATTATAAATGTTGATATTAAGAAGGCATGAAAGAAAGGAAAGCCGCCATGGAGCTTAAAAACTGTGCTGTTATAAATGACCTTACGGGCTTTGGCAGATGCGCGCTGAATATTTCAGTGCCGGTGATGAGCGTTCTCGGCGTGCGGGTGCTGAGTGTTCCGACGGCTGTGCTGTCAAACCATACCGCGTTTGATGAATATTACTTTCACGACCTGACGGAAAGCTTAGAGGGATATCTTGAAGGCTTTGACAAGCTCTCGCTTTGTTTTGATGGAATTTACACCGGTTTCCTTGGCTCGGGGCGACAGGTGGACATAATCTCCCGCTTTATTGACCGCGCAAAGGGGAAAAACACGCTCCTTTTTGTCGATCCCGTTATGGGAGATGACGGAAAACTGTACTCTACATATACAAATGAGCTTGTGGAGAAAATGAAAAGCCTTGCCGCACGCGCAGACATTATTACGCCAAACCTCACGGAAGCGTGCCTGCTTGCGGATGAGAGCTATGAGCGTTTTTCAGAGGCGGGCAATGCAGAGCTTATCTCGCTTGCAAAAAAGCTCGTTTCGCGCGGCGCGCGGAGATGTGTAATTACCGGAATATACCGACAAGGACGTGTTTTTAATATAGTATATGACGGTGTTTCAAATGAAAGCTACGTCACATCATCAAAGTACATAGCAGGGCAGTTTTGCGGTACGGGGGACCTTTTCGCATCGCTTATTGTCGGGCATCTTCTCCGCGGCGTGCCCTTGCGCCGTGCAATAAGAAAAACCTCGCGGTTTCTTTGCCGAGCGGTAAAGCTGTCCGAGCGTCTTGGCGTCAGCCCGACCGACGGCGTAGCATTCGAGCCTATTTTACATGGCGTATAAGGAAAAACGTTATGCCAAAGGATATTTGAAAGCTTTTTCTTATTCCATATGAAAAGGACTGCAAAAAAGCAAATAACTTTTTTACAGTCCCTTTCGCAAAAATGATGGTGGGGTAGAATGGTAGCAAAAATCAATATGCCACGCCGTAAGCGAGCATTGCCGATGCAACCTTTTTAAATCCGGCTATGTTTGCGCCGATCATTAGGTTGCCCTCATGGCCGTAAAGTGCCGCCGCATCTGCCGCGGCGTTGTAGATATTTTTCATTATATCCTGCAGCTTGTGGTCAACCTTTTCAAACGACCACGAATAACGCAGACTGTTCTGTGACATTTCAAGCGCAGATGTTGCGACCCCGCCGGCATTTGCTGCCTTTGCAGGTCCGTACAGCATCTTGTTTGCAAAGTAAATCTTTATTGCCTCGGGCGTTGAGGGCATGTTCGCGCCCTCGGAAACGCAGTAGCATCCGTTCTTTGCAAGAAGCGCCGCGCTGACCTCGTCAATTTCATTCTGTGTTGCACACGGAAGTGCAATATCACAACAAATGCTCCATATGCCGCTGCAACCGCGTGTATATGTTGCACCGCTATGATACTTGACGTATTCGCTTATGCGCTGACGGCTTTTTTCTTTAAGGTCGCGCACGGTTTCGATGTCAATTCCGTCGGGGTCGTAAACATAGCCGTCGGAATCGCTCATCGCAACAACCTTTGCGCCAAACTCCGTCGCCTTGACGTGCGCGTAAATCGCAACATTGCCCGAACCTGAGATGACAACGCGCTGTCCCTTAAAGGATTTGCCGTTTGCATTGAGCATCTCCTCGGTAAAATAGCAAAGACCGTACCCGGTTGCCTCCGTTCTCGCAAGTGAGCCGCCGTAGCGAAGTCCCTTGCCGGTGATTGCGCCCGTGAACTCGTTTACAAGGCGCTTGTACTGACCGTAAAGGAAGCCTATCTCCCGGGTACCAACGCCGATGTCGCCCGCGGGCACGTCGGTGTTTTCACCGATGTGTTTTGCAAGCTCTGTCATAAAGCTCTGGCAGAATCTCATAACCTCGCCGTCGCTTTTGCCCTTGGGGTCAAAATCCGCGCCGCCTTTTCCTGCGCCGATGGGAAGCCCGGTTAGTGAGTTTTTGAAAATCTGCTCAAAACCGAGAAACTTTATGACCGACTGGTTGACGGATGGGTGAAAGCGCAATCCTCCCTTGTAAGGACCGATTGCGGAGGAAAACTGGACGCGGAAGCCGCGGTTAACCTGAACTCTTCCTTCATCGTCAACCCAAGGTACACGGAAATATATAACTCGTTCCGGTTCACAAAGGCGCTCAAGTACGCCCATTTTTTCATATCGCGGGTCAGTGTCGCACACCGGCTCGAGGGATTCAAGAACCTCTCGCACCGCCTGATGAAATTCAGGCTCGCCGGCGTTGCGTGCGACTACGCCATCATAAACACGCTGTAAATACGGATTTTTAAAAGCCATTTTAAAATCAACTCCGTTTTGGGTTTTACTTAGTATGTGCAATAGTATATCACGCAATTTATGTTTTGTCAACTTGCAAAAAGTTGTTAAATAACTAATTAACGAGGCTTTTTATGGAATTTTTTGAAATTACATAAAAAACAAATTGCAAAGCAAATGATTTGCCTTGCAATTTTTGTTAAAAATGACAATTAATCCATATATACAAAAAATTACCTGTTTATTTTTTTAGATATAAAAGCAACGCGGCGATGTCCGCGGGGCTTACACCTGATATGCGGGATGCTTGTCCGACTGAGCCAGGGCGGATTTTAGTAAGCTTCTGCCGTGCTTCTGTTCGCAGTCCGATAAGTGACATATAATCTGTTTCGTCCGGAATCTTAACTCCCTCAAGCTTTTTAAACTGCTCTATCTGCGCTTTCTGGCGCTTTATATACCCGTCATACTTAAGCGAAATTTCCACCTGCTCTCGGACATCATAAGGAAGCTCACCCCTCGTCTTGTCAAACGGGGAGAGGCTTTCATATGTAAGCTGCGGACGACGGATAAGGTCTGCCACCGAAGCACCCGTCACGAGTGGAGAGGTTCCTGCCTTTTCCAAAAACTCGTTGATTTCTTTTCCCGGAGGGATTATGGCTTTTTCAACACGGGCAAGCTCGCGCGCGCTTTCCTCACGCTTATTTATCATTCTCTTATACTTTTTGTCGCTGACTAAACCTATATCATATCCAAGCTCTGTAAGGCGGAGATCTGCGTTGTCCTGACGGAGATACAGGCGGTATTCCGAGCGCGAGGTCATCATACGGTACGGCTCGTTTGTTCCTTTGGTAACAAGGTCATCAATAAGAGTTCCGATGTATGCATCCGAGCGGTCAAGAATAACGGGAGGTTTGCCCTGAAGCTTGCGTGCGGCATTGATTCCGGCGATAAGCCCTTGCGCCGCTGCCTCCTCGTATCCTGACGAGCCGTTGAACTGTCCTGCACCGTAAAGCCCTGAAATGGTTTTCACCTCAAGTGTCGGGAGAAGCGTGAGAGGGTCGATGCAGTCATATTCTATGGCATATGCAAAGCGCATTATCTGCGCGTTTTCAAGTCCGCGGATTGAGTGGACGATAAGAAGCTGAATATCCTCGGGCAACGAGGAAGAAAGACCCTGAATATACATCTCGTCCGTGCCCAATCCCATCGGCTCAATAAAAAGCTGATGCCGCTCTTTTTCCGCAAAGCGCATGACCTTGTCCTCGATAGACGGGCAATAGCGCGGTCCAACGCCCTCTATGTTTCCCGAGAAAAGAGGAGAGCGGTGCAGGTTTTCGCGGATAATGCGGTGGGTTTCAGCGTTGGTGTATGTCAGATGGCATATTGCGCGATTTTCAATTTCGTGTTCTGTGTCAAACGAAAACGGATAGATGTCCGTATCGCCCGGCTGCGGCTCCATTACGGAAAAATCGACACTGCGCGCATTGATACGCGGCGGTGTGCCGGTCTTAAAGCGGCGAAGCTTTATTCCCGCGCGGAGAAGATTGCCTGTAAGCTCCGTTGCGGCAAACATTCCGTCAGGACCTCCCGCGCGAGCTGTTTCACCGACGGTTGTTTTTCCACCCAGATATGTGCCTGTCGCGATAATTGCGGCACGGCATAGATAGCGTCCTCCCGTTGCGGTAAGAACGGATGTTACTTCACCGTTTTCAATGCCGATATCAACAACCTCTGCCTGTATAAGGTCAAGGTTATCGGTAGCTTCAAGAACGCGCTTCATTCTTGCCTGATATGCGCGGCGGTCTGCCTGAGCTCGCAGGGAATATACCGCCGGACCTTTACCGCGGTTGAGCATACGGTACTGGATGCACGTATCATCCGCCGCACGTCCCATCTCGCCGCCCAGTGCGTCTATTTCGCGCACCAAATGACCTTTTGCTGTGCCGCCGATTGCGGGATTGCACGGCATATTCCCGACTGAATCGAGATTTATTGCAAAGCAAGCAACGTGGCAGCCAAGCCGTGCGGCAGCAAGCGCCGCTTCGATACCTGCGTGTCCCGCACCGACAACGGCTATATCATATTTTCCTGCAATATATTCCATATTATCCTCCAAATACGTTTAAGCGTTATATTCCCCATTATCCTCTTGCTTCCAGTGCTCTTGCATATTTTGAGCGGGTTTCGGGTGTGAGAGAGTATTTCTTTGCAAGAGCATTCCCGAAAGTTATGAGTTCCTCCTCGCTTCCGGAAATAAGCTCAAGCTCAATTTCGGTAAAGTGTGTACATTCACCGAAAACTCCGTCGTCGAAAGAGAGAAGAAACGAAAAATCATCATACGGTGTGACAAGAACCTCTTTGCGCACAAACCGAACGGAAGCGCAGACCGAAAGCGTCAGGTCAAAAAGCTTTTCCGTCGGTGCACCGACAGAAGATAAAAGCTTTGCCGCGCTTTGGATATCATCCCCGATTATCCGCCACTCACCGCGCACACTAAGTTCAGCTGCATCATATTTTTTACATTTTGCATAAAGCACGCTCTCGCCGTTTTCAAAGCGGCGGCGAAGCGTTATACCGTTCTTTTTCGCATCACCGTTTTCCGTATCGAGATATTCTGTGTGCATTTCATACCGGCACAGATTTTGGGAAAAAGGCGCAATGTCATTATCTAAAAGAAGCGTTTCCGCCCGCAAATCCGCGGGCGGAGCATATTTAAGCTCAATTTCACAAGCCATAGCAAAAACCTACTTTCTGCGCCCGACGAAGTACATCGGAAGCGCAAGCAAAAGCTCACCTGCCGTGAGTGTGGCGAAGGTGATCCACTGTGCAAGGAAAAGCCCCGTTGTCTGAGTGAGTATGCGGAAAGCAAACGGCATTAAAAGACCAAGCGCCGCGCCCGATATATATGCCATGCGGGACGGATTTTTCTGGAGGAAATTACCGCGAACAAGTAAAAGTGCGGGTAATGTGTCTGTAATAAGATTTACAAGAAGAATCTGCAGTGCAGTGAGAGGGAAACCAAAGCCGCAGGCAGTGGAGAGAAGTACGCATATAAGCTCGGCTGTGTTTGCCGCGGCAAGGTACGTCACAGCGCGGCGGATGTTTGTGCGGATAATCTTACCCTGGATTATCGCACGGTCAGCAGAGAAGCTGCCGTCCAAAATAACGTCGGAGGCATCTTTTGCCGCATCGCGCGCGTGCAGGTCGCTCATGCCGATGTCTGAGGCATCAAGCGCCGGAGCATCAGATATTCCGTCGCCAACAGATGCAACTGAGTAGCCGTAGGATTTTAAAGCATTGATTATGCGTACCTTGTCCTGAGCGTGCAGAGAAGCAAAGACGAAAGTATCGTTTATCCGTTGACAAATCTCTTCATCGGAGAGAGCGGCAAGCTCGCGCGAGCAGATTATGTTATCACACGGGATTTTCAGCGCTGTAGCGCCAAGCCGTGCCTTTTCCGCATCACCCTCGGTGAGAAGAAGCACGCGCACACCCGCCGCGTTAAGTGCTGTGGTGTCTGGGTTTGCTGCTTCGTTCACCTCTGCGCGCGTTGCCGCAATGCCGAGAAAAAT
>JAZQSB010000069.1:0-2922 GCA_045629885.1 Eubacteriales bacterium
GGCCTCCGACTTGTTAAACTTAAGCGTTCTGAGATAATCTACAAGCTGTTCAACGCCCGCCATAATCGCAAAACCGCCGCCGTCCGGAATCTTGCGGAAGAACATATCAAAATACGTTACAGTGTCTTTCATTCCGTTTGAAAAATAACCCTTTGCCATTGTCAGCTCATAAAAATCCATGAGCATTGTCAGGTTTATATCTTTTTTCATATCTTTGTCTCCTGTTTGGTGATAAGAATATTTTACCACTGTCCGCACATTTTATCAAGAGAAATGTAGGCTTTTATTTGTACGATTATATTGAAAACCTTTACCGCCGTCGAAAATAACGTGCACGCTCTTCCAGTATGTATCATGCGTAAAATCCGCGCGCAGATATATCACGCTTTCCTCCTTCAACCGCCATTTTAAGGAAAACTATAAAATGAGCCCGAAAAACTAGCGTACTGCGGAAGAAATAAAGTTTTAAGTAAATATATTAATCGGCGGTGTGCTTACTGCACACCGCCGATAAGTTTTTGCCATTATATTCCATTCCAGCGTTGATTGCCTTGAGGTTTATTTCAAGGAGGTTTGCACGCTTTGCGGAGACTACCTTTTTAAGACTGTCTTCAATGTTGTCAACGCGCATTCCGCTTTCCTTCATAAGCTTACCTGTGATAATCATATTCGCAAGCGTGGGTGCATCCATATCCTGTGCCATCTTTGTTGCAGGGATATAGAACACGTCAACATCGTCACGCTCAATCTTACGCTCGATAAGTGTTGAATCTACGAATATCTTTCCACCCGGAACAACTGCGTTCTCGTATTTGTCAAGAGACGGAAGGTTCATTGCAACAAGAATGTCCGGATTTGAAACAATCGGTGAACCAACCGGTTCATCCGAAAGGATAACGCTGCAGTTAGCTGTACCACCGCGCATCTCAGGACCGTAGGACGGAAGCCAGCTGAGTTGCTTGCCCTCAATAAGTCCCTTATATGCGAGAAACTTTCCTGCGAAGAGGATACCCTGACCGCCAAAGCCGGCTAAAAGAATCTGAGTTGTCATGGTTATTTCTCCTCCTTCTGTGCGCTCTTGTCTTTATAAACTCCAAGCGGATAATACGGAATCATATTCTCGTCAACCCACTTAAGTGCGTCATTCGGAGTCATACCCCAGTTTGTCGGGCAGGTGGAAACAACCTCGATAAGAGAGAAGCCCTTACCTTCGACCTGATTTTTAAGTGCCTTGAGGATAGCCTTACCTGCTGCCTTAACATTCTTAACGCTGTTTACTGCGACGCGCTCAATGTACTCAGGACCGTCAAGAGTTGCAAGCATTTCGCTTACCTTTATCGGATAACCTGCGCTTTTTACATCACGTCCGTACGGAGAGGTCTGTGTAACCTGACCCGGAAGCGATGTCGGAGCCATCTGTCCGCCGGTCATTCCGTAAATTGCGTTGTTTACGAAAATAACCGTGATATTTTCGTTTCTTGCCGCAGCGTGAACAGTCTCTGCCATACCTATAGAAGCAAGGTCACCGTCGCCCTGATATGTAAAGATAACATTCTCAGGGAATGCACGCTTAAGACCCGTTGCAACAGCAGGAGCACGACCGTGAGCCGCCTCAACCATGTCGCATGAAAAATAATCATATGCCATAACGGAGCATCCGACGGGTGCAACACCGATTGTCCTGCCCTCAACGCCGAGTGCATCAATTGCCTCTGCAACAAGGCGGTGAATTATACCGTGGGTGCAACCCGGGCAGTAATGAAGCGGTGCATCCGTTAAAGCCTTCGGTTTCTGAAATACTACTGCCATTATTTGCAACCTCCCTTCACTTCTTCAATCTTTGCAAGAACCTCTTCCGGAGACGGAATCATACCGCCAACGCGGTTGCAGAGGTAAACCGGCTTCTTACATTCTGTTGCAAGGCGGATATCCTCAATCATCTGTCCCATGGAAAGCTCAACGCTGATAAATGCCTTTACCGTCTTTGCGGCTTCCGCAAGAGGAGCCTTGGGGAAAGGCCAAAGCGTAATCGGGCGGATCATACCAACCTTAATGCCATTCTTACGTGCAGCAACAACAGCATTCTTTGCAACACGTGCGGCAATGCCGAATGCTACAACGCAGTATTCTGCATCGTCCATCATAAAGCTTTCGTATCTTGTTTCGGTTTCTTCAATTGTCTTGTATCTCTCATAACGCTCAATGTTCTTCTGCTCAAGCTCCTCGGGCTTTAAGTAGAGTGAATTGATAATGTTATGAGTTCTCTTGCCTTCAGTACCGGTGACAGCCCAGGGTTTATCGATTGTGTTTACCTTCTCTTCCGGAAGCTCGACCGGCTCCATCATCTGTCCCATTGTTCCGTCTGCAAGAAGCATTGACGGCATACGGTTCTTCTCAGCAAGCTCGAATGCGAGAGCTGTCATATCCGCCATTTCCTGAACGGATTCCGGAGCGAGGACGATAAGGCGATAGTCACCATGCCCGCCGCCCTTGACGGACTGGAAGTAGTCTGACTGTGACGGCTGAATGCCGCCGAGCCCCGGACCGCCGCGCTGAACGTTTACGATAAGCGCCGGAAGATCTGCACCTGCAATATAGGAAATACCCTCCTGCTTAAGCGAAATACCGGGGCTTGAAGACGAGGTCATAACTCTCTTTCCTGTTCCGGCAACGCCGTATACCATATTGATTGCAGAAATTTCGCTCTCCGCCTGAAGGAATGTTCCTCCAATTTTCGGCATTTTCTTTGCCATATACGCCGCAACCTCTGTCTGCGGTGTTATGGGATAACCGAAGTAATGACGGCAACCGGCACGGATAGCCGCCTCAGCAATTGCTTCGTTACCCTTCATCACTACTTTTTCAGCCATTTTCCTCACACCTCACTTTTCTACCGCGATTACCCACTCCGGACACATAGTT
>JAZQSB010000070.1:0-2667 GCA_045629885.1 Eubacteriales bacterium
CAAGCGAAATGGTATAATATAGCCATATTTTCCGGTTTCCGGCAAAGCCGGAGAGGAAAACGGCATTAAATCAGTATAATAACTGCTATTAGCAGTTATTATACCACATCTTGTGTCCGATTTAAATACTTTTCTACAAAATTTTCAAAAAAAATATTTTTTCTCCATTTATTGGAGAAAAGTTTTAATTCTCTATTGATTTGCTGCTTTCTTTTTGCTATAATACAATAAAATTCAGTTTCGAAAGAAGGACTGCTTTATGAAAACAGGTTTTTCCAAAGTATGTATTAACCCGCCCTACGGTACGCCGATATGCGGATATTATGAAGAACGCCTTGTAAAAGGAATAGCGGATGATTTATTCGTCCGCGCAGTTGCATTTGATGACGGTGAAAGGAAAGCTGTCGTAATCGCCGTTGATGTGTGCTACTTCCCGCAAAAATACTTTGATGCAATTAAAGATGCAATTTGCGCAGCAACAGATGTTGAACGCAATGCCATTTTCATAAATTGCTCCCACACGCACACGGGTCCCGTTATCGGAAAGGACTTTGCTTCCGAGCTTCGCAGCAGCGATGCTTATGATGAATTTCTCATTACAAGCGTGCGTGATGCAGCCGTTTACGCAATTGCTGATTTAAAGGAAACAGAGATTGAAACTGCATGTAGCGAGGCAAAAGGAATTTCCTTTATCCGTCGCTACCGTATGCGCGACGGCTCAGTCGCAACAAATCCCGGCGTTGGCAATCCCGATATTGACCACGCACTCGGAACACCAAACGAAACGGTTAAGCTTGTAAAGCTCGTGCGTAGCGGTGCAGATGATATATTAATTGTAAATTTCGGCACGCATCCGGATTCCGTCGGCGGGGAATATATCAGTGCAGACTTCCCCGGTTATGTCTGCTCTACTCTCGAAGCGGCACTTCCGGGAACAAAATGCATGTTCCTCCAGGGCTTCCAGGGCGATGTAAACCACGTCAACCCTGCTCCGACCTCAGGCGAGAGTGCGATATCTGTAATCGACTTTGACAGTGTTCCCCGAAGCCTTGAGCTCGCACGTCATATGGGTAGAATAATCGCAGGGGCAGTTCTTTCTGTCTACTCAATCACAGAAAAGATAAATGCCGATAAAATTTCATACGCTTTTTCAAGGGTTGACCTTCCGTCACATCAGCAAAACGACAGACTTGAGGAAGCCAAAAAGATATGGACGCTCCACGAGAGCGGGCGCGATAGCGAGCTTCCGTATAAAGAAATGGAGCTCACAACAGTCGTTGCGGAAGCAAAGCGAATTGTTAATCTCCAGAACGGTCCGGAATCCTTCCCCTTTTGGCTTTCTGCTGTTAAAATAGGTGAGCTTGTGTTTGCAGGAATCGGCGGCGAGCCGTTTACCGAAATCGGAAACAGAATTATAGATGCATCTCCGTTTAAGGAAACAGTTCTCTGCGCTCTCACAAATACTGCAGGCGGATATATCCCCACAACTCAGGCATACAGCGAGGGCGGATATGAAGCAAGAAGCTCTTCCCTTGCCCCCGGCGGTGATGATATAATCGTAGAGGGTATGACAAAGCTTCTTCGTGGACTTAAGTAAATATTAGAATTTCAAAGCCGTGGCAGAAACAAGCTCCGCCACGGCTTTTCCGGTCACAAAAACTGCGATGCAAAATGCACCGCAGTTTTGTTTTTTGTATATGAAATTACTTATCAAGTCTTGCCTTGAGAGCTTCGAGCTGATCGTACATTTCCTTCGGCATTCTGTTGCCAACGCTCTGAATCTTTGCATAGAATTCCTCGAGGTTTGCAGCATCCTCTTTCCAGAGGTCTGCATCAACGGAGAGGATGTCGTTCAAGATATCCATTGTTACCTCATCCTCGATGCCCTCACGGTTGATGTCCTCAGCCTTCGGAACATAACCGATAGCTGTCTCGTTTGCGCCGATTTCATCATCGCAACGCTTGAGGATCCACTCAAGGACGCGGAGGTTGTCGCCGAATCCCGGCCAGAGGAACTTACCGTCGTAGCTTGTTCTGAACCAGTTTGTGTTGTAGATCTTCGGGTTCTTTGTAATCTTCTTGCCCATTTCAATCCAGTGGTTGAAATAGTCACCCATGTTGTATCCGCAGAACGGAAGCATAGCCATCGGGTCACGACGGACAACGCCGACTGCACCTGCAGCTGCAGCAGTTGTCTCGGAAGCCATAGCGGAGCCTACGAATACACCGTGGTTCCAGTCAAATGACTGGTAAACGAGCGGAGCAGTCTTTGCACGGCGACCACCAAATACAATAGCGGAAATCGGAACACCCTTAAGGCTTTCAAATTCCGGAGAGATGCACGGGCACTTGCAAGCCGGTGCTGTGAAGCGGCTGTTCGGATGAGCGCCCTTCTCGCCGGACTCGCAATCCCACGGCTCGCCCTTCCAGTTGATAGCATTCTTCGGCGGGTTCTTGTCAAGACCTTCCCACCAAACAGTGTTGTCCTCTGTGTTATGAACAACGTTTGTGAAGATTGTATCCTGCTGGCAAGTTGCAAGAGCATTGGGGTTTGACTTCTTGTTTGTACCCGGTGCGACACCGAAGAAGCCTGCTTCAGGGTTGATAGCCCAGAGACGACCGTCATCGCCCACGCGGAGCCATGCAATATCGTCACCTACGCACTCA
>JAZQSB010000071.1:0-7099 GCA_045629885.1 Eubacteriales bacterium
CGCATTGTAAGATATGCACCGTAGGACATTCCGCAGGCAGAAAGGTTGGTCAAATCAAGAGTTCGGATATTTGAGAGCGCAGTTATGCTTTGCAGAATACAGAACACCTCGAGCGATGCTATTGCGGCTCCGTTCTTCCTGAAACGGCGGTCAAGCTCCGGCCGGTTATATTGTGTTTCGTAATGAGGCTTTGCGGGATTAAAGCCGCAGTTCCACATAAGAAGCTGAGGAGAGAATACGGCAAAACCTCGCTTAAGCAATTTTCCGATCAGTCCGGAATAGCCGTTTTTTCCGTGCATACCATACATAAGCTCGGGTGTGCCGAGATATCCGTGGCACGCGACAGATAGCGGCACAGGCATTTTTGCATTATGCGGGACGAACAGAAGCCCGAAAAACGGAAGATTGGGCAGTGCATTTATGCGCACTCTGAATATTTCGCATAAAAAATCATGCCCGATGTATTCGTGAGAAAGCGTCGGGATGTGAGTGATTTTGAGATTAAGCGGCGCACCGAGGGTATGAGCAAGCAAAGGTGCATCGGGATTCTTTTCGTATCCCGAAAACCCGTTTTCGGAAAGGGAAGTAACCGCGTCGCAGTAAATTCGGCGCGCATACTCGCTTTTATGCGGATTTTCGACATACAGTACGTTATCGTTGTGCATTATTCAACTTCCTGTTTTAAATTTTCACCTTTGACAGTGTCCAGTTCTTTCTGCATACGCTCAAGCTGAATGCGCAGTGCACAAAGCTCCTGAGCGATGGGGTCTGGTATATGAATCTGGTCAAGGTCATTGCAACGCGGTTTTATGCCGTTTCGGCGTGCAACACGTGCAGGAACACCGACTGCTGTGGAATCAGGCGGGACGGTATCGAGAACAACGGCATTTGCCGCGATTTTTGAGTTATCACCGACGGTGAACGGACCAAGAACTTTCGCACCGGCACCTACCATAACATTGTTTCCGAGCGTAGGATGGCGTTTTCCGATATCCTTACCTGTACCACCGAGCGTTGCGCCCTGATAAATTGTGCAGTTTGCGCCAATTTCAGTCGTTTCGCCGATAACAACACCGGTACCGTGATCGATGAAGAATCCGGGGCCGATTTTGGCTGCGGGGTGAATTTCAACACCTGTGAAAAACTTGTTGAGCTGTGATGTCAGGCGCGCAAGGAAGAAAAGCTTGTGTCTGTAGTAAAAATGCGCTACGCGGTGGTGGCATATTGCGTGAAAGCCGGAATAAAGGAGAAAAATCTCAAAATTATTTCTCGCCGCCGGGTCGCGCTCACGCGCTGCGCGAAGGTCTGCTCTTAAATTGTCAAACATACAAATCACCTCATTTTACTTTATAACACCGCCACCGAGAACGCGCTCACCGTCGTAAAGGACGAGTGACTGGCCGGGGCAGACTCCGCGCTGCGGAGTGTCAAATACGGCACGGATTTCTCCGTCTTTTATTTCTACCTCACAGGGAGATGCTTTTGCGTTATAGCGTATTTTTGCGCTGCAAGAGAACTTTTCGGGAAGAGGACGGTCACTTACAAACGTTATATCGTCTGCCGTTACCTCGCATTTGCTCTGTGAGCCTTCAAGACCGAGGATGACCTCGTTTTTTTCGGCATCAAGGCGCGAGACGAAAATACGCTCGGAATATGCGATACCGAGACCGCGGCGCTGGCCGACGGTGTAGCGGATAAGCCCTTTGTGCTCGCCGAGATTTTCACCCTTCGGACCGCGGAAAATTCCGTGCGGTTGCTTCCCGAATCTCTCTTCTATATATGCGGCATAGTCGCCGTCCGGTATAAAGCAGATATCCTGGCTATCGCTTTTTTCTGCAACCGGAAGCCCTATCTCCTCAGCAATTCTCCGTACTTCCGGCTTTGACAGCTCACCAAGAGGGAAAAGGCTTTTATTAAGCTGATGCTGACGCAAACGGTAAAGCGCGTAAGTCTGATCCTTTTCACCAAACAGTGCGCGGGAGGGAAACAGCTCTCCGTTATGGGAAACGAGGCGTGAGTAATGCCCCGTGGCGATAAAATCCATACTCATTTCGGCAGCAAGGCGCAGCATAAGTCCGAACTTTATGTGATAATTGCATAAAACGCACGGATTGGGAGTGCGGGCGGAAAGATATTCTGATGTGAAGTTTTTTATGACATATTCGGAAAATTCCTTTTCTGCACTGTAAGAAACATGCGGGATGCCAATGCGGTTGCAGACATCGCGCGCATCGGCATCGTTGTTGCCGTGGAGAAGAAGAGTTATTCCCGTAACGTCATAATCCTTTGAGAGAAGGTATGCCGCAACGCTTGAATCCACGCCGCCGCTCATACCTATTAAAACCTTCTTTTTCATAGCGGTTACCTTTTTACAAGAGGAATATTATAGTTTAATATTTACACGATGAGGGGCATTGGTGAGAACTTCGGCGCCATCTGCAGTAACGAGGACAGTGTCTTCAATTCTGACACCGCCGAGATTCTCGATATACAAGCCAGGCTCTATTGTAATTATCATATTTTTTTGGAGAATTATATCCGAGCGCCGCGAAACAGTCGGCGATTCATGAATGGCAAGACCGACTCCGTGGCCGAGAGAATGCATAACATATTTATCCATACCGTGTGCGGCAAACAGCGAGCGCTGGTATTCATCAAGCTCGCAAGCGCGGATCCCGGGCGCAACTTTCGCTATGCATTTTTGTTGAACATCAAAAACCAGGTCCCAGAGATCACAAAGCTCACGGGAGGGCTCTCCGACAATAAGCGTGCGGGTGATATCCGAGCAATAGCCGCCGATTGTTGCACCGAAGTCAAGCGTAAACAGGCTGTTATCCGCAATCGCATCATTCTGTGGTTCTGCGTGTGGAAGAGCAGAATGAATTCCTGATGCCGCGATGGTGTTAAATGCGGCTTTTTCGCTGCCGAGTTTTGCCATTTCATATTCAAGAAGCGCGGCGGCTTGCCTTTCTGTCATTCCTCGCGTTATCTGAGGAATAAGAGCGGCAAAAGCTTCGTCTGAGCAGTTCACAGCGCGGCGTATTGCGGCAATTTCATTTTCGTCTTTTACAGCACGGATTTCCTCACCGAAATCGCGGCAGGGCACAAATTCTGCGCTTTCTGCACAGGACTTTATATTGCGGAGCATAAAATCAGTTATGGTGTGCGTTTCATAGCCGACACGTGCGCCACAGGGGATAAGTTCTGCTATATGCTCGTGCATACCGTGCGAGATTATGACATGAGAGAAATCCGGTGCCTGCTTTCGTATCTGAATGTCATAGCGCCCGTCTGTAAGGGCAAAGCAGTCATCTTTCAGTATTACAAGCGCACAGTTGCTGCCGGTAAATCGGGAAAAATAGCGGTAGTTTTCATATGATGTTACAAGAAACGCGGAAAGCTTTTCCTCCGCCATTTTTTCGCGGAGGCGTTTTATACGTTCGTTCATTATCTGACCTCAAATTTCCATTCGCGTACGAAAAGGTTTCCGGCGCCGTCGCGTGCGCGGACAACGATTGTGTGATAGCCGGGCTTCAGCGCGTTTTTAACGGTGTAAGAAATCTTTCCGGTCACGGAGTCATACTCGCGGTCGGTGCAGTTCCAGCCGTTGACGTGAAGCTCTACGCTTGCCGGAACAATACCCGATGCATTATCGGCAAGGATAACGCCAATTGACGGATTTTTTGCGTAAATCAGAAGATTTTCCGACGGCCATGCCTTTGTAACGGACGGTGCGGTAGTATCTTCATCAGTTTCGGAATAAAGGGCGCGCAAAGTGTCGAAGTACAGGCAACCGTGTGTCAGTTTATCGGGATTCGACACCAGGTGAACGGGAACCTTTACATATACCGGTGCCGCGATTCCTTCGGGAAGCCGGGCTTCCATATATCCCCAGCCGCTGTGCTCTATCTTACCATAGGATATTGTATGCTGGGTTCCGTTTACATCCTCGATTATGGAACGAAGTTCAACTCCGCTTGTATCGCCAAAAACGCGCATTGAGAGCTTTTTGGGTGTAGTGGCAAGAACAAATGCGGAATTGTCGGCAGATTCGGGAGAAACCATAACGTATGAGCCGACCGAACCGGTTGTGTTCAAGAAATTATAGTAAAATTTAAGCGAGCGGGCATCATCGTGAACGAGATTTGTTTCCGTTTCAAGCTTGAAGTTCGGGTTTACTTTTGTGCCGATGGGCATCGGGATGAAAGTGGTATTGTCATCCTCAAAGCCGGTTATTGTAACCGGAGGTGTTTTGGGGATGATTTTCACCGTAGTATAGCTTTCACCGTAAGAAACGGTGATTTCGCCTTCCTTTGCAGTCTGTGAGAGTGTAAGGACACCCGGAGCGTTGAAAACACCGACGCTTTCCGGTGCAGACCACGACAAAAGCTCGGGGGAGAAGAGAACGTTTTCACCGTTAAGGGTTGCCGATATCTTTATTTCTACTGTTTCGCCTGCGTTTGCTTCTATTTCGGAAACCTCCGCAGTTATTGCATCTACATAGTCAGTAACCTTTATTGAGGCTTGTCCTTCGGCGGTAGCGGATGTTGCAGTTACGGTAAATTCACCCTGCTCGTATGCCGTAAATTCGCCGCTTTGTGAGATTTTATTAATATCAGAGTCTGTCACCCAGAAAAGCTCTGACGGAACCTCATGGGGCTTATAGCTTTCGTCATACGCGCCTGTGACCGAGAGATTATATTTGCCGCCGAGAAGGACGGTCTGTTTTTTTGGTGACACAACAAGCGCGGAGGGAAAATACTGTTTTGGTGTGGTGTTCATCAGCACAAGTGCGTTTGCCACCTGACGTGCGGAAGAGCCGGAAAGGTTGTTCACAACGTTTGTTTCCATATCTCCGGGATTGCGGAGAACAAAAGTCGTGCTGCCGCCGCCGTCAAGGTTGAGCGCGTCAACACAGCCGAGAGCGCGCATGGCTTTTGCCGCGGACTCATACGACATACCTGCCGCGCCGCCGGCACCTCTGCCGTCAAAGGTTGCCATAACAACAGTTCCGTCAGCTCTGACGCCGATTGAGGTACGCGGTTGGGTGGATTTATCCGAGGTGCTGTAAACTTCTCCGTCCTTGAGAAGAAGCTCAATTCCGCCGACGGCAAACTTTACATTTGACCAGAATTCATTAAAGCGGAAGCTCATTTCGTAGGTTTCGCCGATGCCCAGTTGCCTAAGGGTTGCTATTGCCTTTTCCCCCTGCGCAGAAAGGACGATATAACCGTCGCCGAGTGTTGTGTTGCCGACGGCATCGTTTATTTCCTCAACAGTAAAGTTAAGCGTGTCTCCGTGGCGAACCTCGCCGTAGTTTATACGGCAACGCACTTCATAGGTTTCCGTTCCGGTTTTTGTGCCGCGTGCATACTCTTCGGTGTAGAGCATAAGAGAGTCTGCGCCCTTTGTATGAGCCATATTAATTCCTGCAACATCGGCGAGAACTCCGTTTATGCGGAAAATTTTGTCGAGTATCGTGCCGTGGCGGACGATAAACGGTTCATTGTCATAGGTAAGACCGAAAGCCGCGTAATACTGGGGCGGAGTGGAAAGAATGATTCCGTCCTCAATGAAAACACCGTGTGGTACGCCGACACCGAAGGTGAAAAAGTCACCGTTTATTGCGGCAACTGCAACATCACCGTTTATGTCGCTCATATTGTTTGCAATGGTTTTTACCGTCTGTGTACTCCAAACGTACCCCTGGCTTTTGCCGGCGCGGAGTGCGGTGAATGAGCTTTTGGGGTTAAATTCAACTGCGTTTATATTCTGCTTTCCCGCGTTGTTGGATGCGCGAAGTTCAATGTGCCGAACTTCCGGTGCGACAGTGGTTATCTCATAGCCGGAGATTCCAAGCTCTTTTTGTATATCGTTATATGAAAATGCAAAAGCTTGCGGCAAAAGGGAAAGCGTTATTGCCGCCGCTGTGAGCATTGAAAAAATGCGTTTTTTCATTATCTTTATCCTCCGTAGGTAAAACTTATTCGCCTGCACCGCAGCATTTTTTATATTTTTTGCCGCTTCCGCACGGGCACGGGTCGTTTCTTCCGATTTTTTCAACCTTTCGCGGAGTTTTTCTAACCTCCGTGCCATCACCGCCGTGCTCGCCGGTGATTTTTGCAACCGCCGAACGCTCCGGTGCATTCTCGCCACGGATGCGGGCAGTAAACATCATTCTTACGGTATTGTCTCGGATGGTGTTTATCATTTCCTCGAACATTTCAAAGCCTTCGCTCTTGTATGCAAGAACGGGGTCATGCTGTGCGTATGCACGCAGACCTATGCCGCGGCGAAGCTCGCTCATCGCATCTATATGCTCCATCCAGTTTTCGTCAACGTTGCGCAGCAGCACGACTCTCTCAAGCTCGCGCATAACCTCGGAGCCAATTTCATTTTCGCGCTCGGAGTAAACACGCATTGCAATTTCCGCAAGGTCGCTTTTTAAGTCCTCGCTGTTGTAGTCAACGCGGTCAAGATCGTCACGCGTAAGGCTAAGGTCGCCTTCTTTAAGGAAAATACCGAGATACTTTGAGCGCACGGCTTCGATATGGTTTGTCTGCACAAGAGTTTCACCTGCGAGAATTTCATTCACACCAAGGTTTATTGACTCGCAAATCATATTCTTAATAGATTCCGTAATATCGTTGCCATCAAGGACTGATTTTCTTTGATCATAGATAACTGTGCGCTGTTTGTTTATAACATCGTCATACTGAAGCACGTTTTTGCGTATAGCAAAGTTGCGCGATTCAACGCGCTTCTGCGCGGATTCAATCGCGTTGGAAAGCATTTTCTGGTCGATGGGGGTATCCTCGTCGATGCCAAGAGTGTTCATCATTCCCATTATTCTCCCACTTCCAAAAAGACGCATAATATCGTCTTCAAGGGAAAGATAGAAGCGTGATGCGCCCTCGTCACCCTGACGTCCTGCACGTCCGCGCAGCTGGTTATCGATACGGCGTGATTCGTGGCGCTCGGTACCGATGATAAACAGACCTCCGGCGGCTTTTACCTTTTCCGCTTCGGCATCTGTAAGAGCCTTGTGCTTCTCATAAAGCTCGCGGTACTGTGCGCGTGCCTCTAAAATTTCGGCGTT
>JAZQSB010000072.1:0-12354 GCA_045629885.1 Eubacteriales bacterium
TGTGTCACGGTCAAGACGGTGAACAACAAATATATCGCCGCGCCGCATCTCGGAAAGTGCGGCATACGCTGTGCGGATTTTTTCACCGTCGGTTGCAACGGTAAGAAGCCCCGCGGGCTTGTTTACCGCAAGAAGATACTCGTCCTCGTATATTATCTGAAGTCCGCGCTTTGCCTGCGTTCCTTCACCAAGCAGAATCTTAACGGTGTCGCCCGCTCTCAGCGGGTGATTGAATTTGGTTGTGACAACACCGTTTACCAGTACCTGACGGTGTTCAAGATATGATTTCACTTTTCCCCGCGGGAGATTTTTAAGTTCTTCGTACAAGAGCTTTAGAAGCTCCGAGTCGGATGATATATTGATTATAATGTCCTTTTTCATTCTTTTCTACTCCTCAATATGCTCCATGCCCATTTTTATAATCGTCCTCACATGGTCATCTGCGAGTGAATAAAAAACACTTTTTCCATCGCGGCGACTTTTTACAAGCTTTGCACGCTTAAGTGAGTTTAACTGGTGCGATACGGCAGAGCTTGTCATCCCCAATGCCTCCGCAAGGTCGCAGGTGCACACCTCTGCCTCAAAGAGAACAAAAAGAATTTTCATACGGGTAGCATCCCCGAACATCTTGAAAAGCTCGGCAAGATCAAACATCTTCTCATCCGCGGGCATTTTCCTGCTTATAATCGCAAGCAACTCGCTGTGAACTTCAGAAACCTCGCACCTTTCACTTTCAAAATCAATATTCATTTTCGCTTGCCCACCCTTTTACACTTAAATATTTTTAACATACAACGCACGCACCGCATTGAGTACGGCAATTATCATAACTCCGACATCAGCAAATATTGCAATCCACATATTCGCTACCCCGCACGCACCGAGAACAAGGCACAAAACCTTTATACCTATCGAAAAATATATGTTCTGATAAACTATCGCCATGCACTTGCGTGCAATTCTTATTGCCTTTGTTATATTTTCGGGGTTGTCATCCATAAGAACAACATCCGCCGCCTCAATTGCCGCATCCGAACCCAGCGCACCCATAGCTATGCCCACATCAACACGCGCAAGAGTTGGCGCATCGTTTATTCCATCTCCGACAAAGGCAACCGCCTCGCCCTTTTTCTTTGCTGCAAGAATGTCTTCGCATATTTTCATCTTATCCGAAGGAAGCAGCTCGCTGTATACCTCGTCTATTCCTATTTCTGATGCAACTTTCCTGACAACGCTCTTCTTGTCCCCACTGAGCATAACGGTTTTCTTAACGCCTGCCGCTTTAAGCGCCGATATTGCCGCGCGGGCTTCCGGCTTTATCTCTTCAAAAACTGCATCCGAAAACTTTTTTCGCGTAAGCGTTCCTGTCTTATCAAAGGCAACATATTTTACCTTTGCAAGAGTTTCAAGATAATCCGAGCCCTTTGCAAGCACTCCTGTGCGGCTCGCACCTCCGATTCCTGCAAAAAAGCTGAGCGGGATGCTTATAACAAGCGCGCACGGACACGAAATTACAAGAAACGTAAGCGCGCGGTAAATCCATACACCAAACTGTGGCGGAAGATTTAATACAAAAAAACTGAAAAGCGGCGGAAGAACACACAGGGCAAGTGCCGAAAAGCAAACTGCCGGTGTATAATACTTTGCAAATCTCGTGATAAACTGTTCCGAGCGTGCCTTGCTCATCCCCGCATTTTCCGCAAGCTCTGATATCTTAGCCGCAGTACAGCTGTGAAACTCACACGCTGTCTGCACACGCAAATCTCCAGAAAGATTTACACAGCCGCTCAAAACCCGGTCTCCTAATGCTACACTGCGCGGCGCACTCTCCCCGGTAAGTGCGGCGGTATCAAGCGAGGACTCTCCGCTGACAACAACGCCGTCTATTGGGATTTTCTCCCCTGCACGGACAAGAATAACTGCTCCGATTTCCACTTCGTCCGGCGAAATCGTAATAATTTCACCGTTTTCACTTTCAATATTGGCAAAGTCCGACCGTATATCCATAAGCGCGGAAATGCTCCTGCGGCTTTTCCCGACAGCATAGCTCTGAAAAAGCTCTCCCGTCTGATAAAAAAGCATAACCGCAACTGCCTCGGAATATTCTCCGAGAGCTATTGCGCCGACGGTCGCACCCGCCATAAGAAAATTCTCGTCAAACGGCTCGTGGTTTTTCACGCCTCGGATCGCACCGGAAAGAACATCGTACCCCGCAACCGTATACGGTATTAAGAATAACACAAGTCTGCACCATCCGTCAAGCGGAAGCAGGTGTGCGGCAATAAGGAGCGCTGCTGCGCACATTATGCGCTTAAGTCTCTTTTTCTGCTTTCTGTTCATTCCAAAAGACCTCAGAAATAAATTTCGCAATCCCGCTCTACCTTGCGACACGCGGAAAGAACATTTTTCATAACGCTTACTTCGTTTACGCCATCCTCAAACTCTACCTGCATCTTCAATGCCATAAAATTGACAACTGCACTCTTTACACCGTCTGTCTTATTTGCTGCTTCCTCCATTTTGTTTGCACAGTTTGCACAGTCTACCTCAATCTTATAATTCTTTTTCATATCATATAACCTCCATAATGTTTTACAATTGAACAATCATTCAATTGTTTGATTATATGATAGCATACCTGTCGAATATTGTCAAGTTTTTTCTAAAGCGACGGTGCGGTATAGCTTATCTATACCGCACCGTTGCAAACTTGAATAATTTTATCTGCAGCACCTTTTGCGCCCTGACACCGCTTAAACCCTTCGGAAATTTTCCGGGCATTCTCTTTAAAAGTGCCGTCACCAAGTATCTGATTTACAGCACCCAAAACGGAAACACCGTCAGGCTTATCAGGTTTAATGCCGGCACCAAGCTGCAAAACGCGCGCAGCAACGCCTTTTTGTTCCGATGTCTGCGGCAGCATACACAGCGGCACTTCAAAATATAGACTTTCACATACGCTGTTCATTCCGCAATGCGATACAAACACATCTGCTTTTTTTAGCACTGCAATCTGGTCAACGTGCGAAAACACCGATATGTTTTCAGGAAGCTTTCCTAAATCCGCGACAGACACGAGATTGCCGACAGACATAATAACCTGATAATCCGTATTCTCCAAAGCAGATATGCAGGTTTTGTAAAATGGCACCATATCGTTATTTACAGTTCCCATTGATATATATACCAGTTTATCTCTCTTTTTATCGATTTCATTGGAAGAATTCCGAATAGATGGACCGACGAATGCATATTTATTTGAAAACGTTTCTGAACACGGCTGAAACTGCGGCGACGTGTATACAATCGTGTTAGTGTTATCATCACTGCCGATAATATCAAGAATATTTTTTACGGGATAACCTTTACTCTGCAACCGTTTTACTTGCTTTGCAGTTTTTGGTGCGGCAAAAATCATCTTAACCAAATCGCCGATACCCTGCTTCATAATCTTTGCCGAATGCTGATTAAAAGCAAAGGTTGTTGTTGAAGAAACAAAGGGTATATCAAGCTTTAACGCAACGGCCTTTCCCCACAGCGCCATGGAATCTGCCACTATACAGTCAGGACGAAGCTGTTCCATTTCTCTGCAAACCTTATCATCAAGAGCCAGCGTGGTATCTACGAGTATCTTGGTAGAAAACGCAAGGTCTTTTCCCACTCGGGCATAATCTTTCGCACTCAGCCTCTGCTCGGTATCATAACCGTCACAGGAGATAAATGTTGCCCCTGCAGCCTCAACATTTTCACGCATAATGTTATATGAATAATACCATATCTCGTGTCCGCGGGAGACTAATTCCCCGATTACACCCAAAGTTGGGTTTGTATGCCCGTGGGCGGGAATATTAAAGAAAACTATTTTGCTCATATCGCACCCTTCTTTGATTCTTATATATCACTGAAAATGCGTTTGATATATTCCTTTTGCATTTCCTTTGGAAGAATTGCTATTCCCTTCTTCTCATCGCCGAGAACCAAAATTTCATCTCCCGGATGTAAGGAAAACTTCTCTCTTGCTTCTTTCGGAATAACAAACTGCCCCTTTTCGCCGATTTTAACCATCCATGCGTATTTCCCTTCATGTATATCCATATGCATCTCTCCTCAAGTATAATTAGTATGAATAATCATACCATAATTATATATGGATGTCAACACAGCTTTATATATTTTTTTATTTGCAGTTCAACAGACTTTGCTGAACAAAAAAAGAAACCGACTTGTTAAGCAGGACGGTTTCTTTTATCTTAATTAAAGTATAATTGCATTGCTCTCAAGCGCGCGGATAAGCAGCTTTGCCACCGCCTCCGCATCCTCAAGGTCTGCAACCTCATTGGGTGAGTGCATATAGCGCACGGGAACGCTGATTCCGCCCGTCGGGATACCGTTTCTTGTAAGGTGGATGCTTCCCGCATCCGTACCACCGACAGTGATTACATCGCGCTGATACGGAATCTTGTTTTTATCAGCACATTGGATGAGTGCGGAAACTATAGCAGGATGTGCAATTGCCGCCTTGTCCATTATTTTTATTGCGGCACCGCTACCCATTTTTACTTCGCTGTAGCCGTCAAATCCCGGCGTGTCGCAGGCATCGGTAACATCAAGCACAATAGCAAAATCAACATCAGTTGCATATGCCGCCGTTTTAGCCCCGCGGCAGCCAACCTCTTCCTGAACGGAAAAGGATGCGTATACATCAAGGTCACAATCAGAAAGAGACATAAGCGTATAAAGTGCAACTGCGCATCCGAGCCTGTTGTCAAGATACGGAGCCGCAATTCTCTTTCCCGGAAGTTCACGTAATTCACCTGCGAACACCGCCGCATCACCCGGGAGAACATATTTTCTCGCCTGTGCCCCATCTTTCGCGCCTATATCAATGAAAAACGAACTCATTTTTCTGTCCTTAAGCGCTGTTTTTTGCTCATAAGAAATTGTTCCCCGAGTTCCGTCAAGAAACTCTACCGAGGTGTTGTGAAGCTCGGGGACCGGTACACCGCCGAGCGCGTCAAAACGTATAAAACCCTTTTCGTCAACATATGTTGCAAGAAACCCGGTAGTATCCATATGAGCATCCAAAAGAACACGCTTTCCCACACCGGGGCGTCGTACAACAAGGTTGCCAAGCGCATCGGTACAATGCGCAAATCCGGCTTCCTCTGCCATTTCCGCAATAACACGCGCCATTTCCCCTTCAAAGCCCGAGGGAGATTTGACCGTGTACATCTTTTTCAGAATATCTGTTATACTAAGCATTAAGCATTTCCTCCTCACAATTTATAAGCTCACGGGCGAGCACGAGCACCGCCTCCATATCGCGCACATCAGCAACGCTTGCCGGAGAATGGATATATCTCGTAGCAAGAGAAAGCGAGGTTGTCCGAACTCCGCCGCGTGAAACATGGATGCGGCTTGCATCCGTACCTCCCGCAACGCGGGATTTCATCTGCCACTTTATGCCCTTTTTCTCCGCCATACCACGCAGAAGTGAGAAAAGCCTTTTATCATAAATTGTTCCGCCGTCCATACAGCCTATTACCGCGCCCTGTCCGGGTGCACATACGCGCAGTGCGCCTTCCGAGGACGGAATATCCGCAGCAGTCGTCCCCTCAAGAACAAGAGCAAAAGCGGGAGCGAGCGAATACGCCGCAACAGCTGCACCTCGACAGCCCACCTCCTCCTGAACAGTGAATACAAACCACGTGTCGTATAAAAGCTCTTCCTTTATAAGCTGCAGCATAACTGCACAGCCAAAGCGGTCATCAAGAGCGCGTGCCTTTATCCTGTTTTCTCCGAGCATTTTAACGTCGCTGTCAAACACACCAAAATCTCCGGGGCGGACTATCCGCTCCGCCTTTGCCTTTTTCTCGCATCCGATATCAATGCAAAGCTCCGAAAGTTTGGGGGCTTTTTTTCTCTCTTCACGCGTGGTAAGATGAACCGCGCGCATTCCTATAACGCCCGGAATACCTTTTTCACCCACAAGAACGCGCTTGCCGATAACCACGCGGCGGTCAACTCCGCCGACAAAATCAAATTTGAGATATCCGTCAGATGTGATTTCCTTTATTATGATGCCAACCTCGTCCATATGTGCGCACACCATAAATGGTTTCTCACGTCTCTCTTTTCCTTTTTTCAGAACAAACAGATTTCCGATTGAATCTTCACGGATTTCTTCGGCACAGTCCTTAACGCTTTCGCGCACGAAAGCACGTACCTTTTCTTCATCGCCGGAAGCGCCCGGGATGGTACACAGTTTCTTTACCGTCTCAATCACAGCTTTGCACCCCCCGCAGACAAGTTAAGCGCAAACTCATATATGAGCTTTGCCACAGCTTCAATGTCGTTTTTCTTAAGCGTTTCAACGGGAGTGTGCATATATTTAAGCGGAATTGAGATGAGTCCCGTTGCAATCCCCTCTCGCACAGTCTGAAGCGTCCAAGCGTTTGTACCGGAGCATCCGGAGCAAACCTCAACGGTATGCGGAATCTTCTTGTCCTTAGCAACAGAGGTTAGAGCATCTGACATTTTCTTTGTCATATTCGGTCCGATACCTATCGCCGCGCCGCTTCCGGCATCGAATGTCAATGACTTGTCCGCACCGGGAGTGGTCGCGTGCGTAACATCCACCGCTATTGCCCAGTCGGGATTTACGGTATATCCTGCAACGGTTGCACCTCGGCAGCCAAGCTCTTCCTGCACGCTTGCAACAGCAACAATGTCAAAGCACAGTTTTTTGTTACCCAGCATATCCATAGCAAAAAGGATTGCTGCAAGGCTTGCGCGGTCATCAAGAGCGCGTGCGGATATATATCCATCGCGAAGCCGCACGGGAGAAGAGTCAAGCACAACCGGTGTTCCGACCGCGATGTCTGTTTCTCCCTCCGCGCCAATATCAATAAACAAATCCGA
This sequence comes from Eubacteriales bacterium, assembly GCA_045629885.1. GTDB lineage: Bacteria > Bacillota > Clostridia > Oscillospirales > JAAYXM01 > SIG480. Next base: position 6,922 of record JAZQSB010000072.1, read on the forward strand.
AATATCAAGTGCGTTGTCCATTTCCTCACGAGTGAGAAGATGCGGAGGACAAACGGTTATAACACCACTTTTCGGCGGGTCACAAAGAACTGTTACCTCACACGCCGGAAGTATGCGCGGGTCAACACCTCCGAGAGTGTCAAAACGCAAAAATCCCTTTTCCTCTCCGGTTACGATAAGACCTATCTCATCAATGTGTGCATCAAGAAGAAGGCACTTTGCATTTTTCTTTCCGCATTTTCTTATACCGTAAACATTTCCGGATTTATCCGTTTCAGTTTTATCAAAAAACCGTGACATAAGCGTCTCAATGCGTTTTGATGCCGCATATTCAAACCCCGCGGGAGACGGATGTGCCGACAGCTTATTTATTATTGAAAATATATCCAAAACTGCACTTCCTTTCAGCGCTCTTTTTCAATAATAATAAGTATAGCACATTTTACCTCATTTATGAAGAGGCTTTTTCCCGAATTTTTCCAAGAGTGACACCGCTGTAATAGCTTTTGAGTATCTCGTCGTATTTCTTTCCCTCAAGCGCCATTGCCTGCGCACCGTACTGGCTCATTCCCACACCGTGTCCGTAGCCGCGTGTTTTTATTTTTAACTCGCCATCGGCATATGATACCGTGAAATTTGTGGAATTAAGTCCGAACACGGAGCGGAAATCGCTTCCCTTTATCGCAACACCTGCAACGGATAACATCTTCACGCCTCCTGCCGAGGAACGCGATATCTGGCTTATCCAGTTTTCGGGATTTTCGTCATAGACCGCATCCGGATATTTTTCCGAAAATTTCTTTTTGAACTCATCTGGTGAAAACACTTTTTCCTCCTCGTAGCGGGGAGAATCTTTGTCCCCCGGACTTTCAACGCTCACAAGATACGGAACATTCCCACCCCAGACATCAACGGCATTCTCGGTCTTTCCCGATGATGTGGAATGAAACACCGCCGTTATAGGCTCTCCGTTATACAAAAGAATTTCCCCGTCTGTTTGCGCAACTGCACGGAGAATTTTTTCCGTGTATTTTTCCTCATTGTTGTTCCATCCCGCCGCCGTTTCGGAAAGCGGTGCATATGCCTTGCAGTGGGACGGGTTTGCGCACACCGCTGCACCGTTATGCTCCGCCGCAGGTGCCGCCGCGATTTTCTTCATAGTATATGTTCTCGCCGCAACTGCCTGAGCTTTCAGCGCTTCCTCGGGAAACAGCGCCGGCATCTCCGAAGCAACTACCCCTGCAAGGTACTCGTCAAGCGGAAGTTTCTCTATATTTCCGTTTCTTAAAAGCGTTACGGTGACTGCGGAATCTGAAAGCTCTTTTTTCTCCGATTCCTCCGCCGTGGGTACCGGAAGCGTTGGTACATCATTTGACGCATTTCTTCCTACGGTTATAAGCGGCGCAAGAAACAAAAACAACCAAAGACAAACACAAAGCAACAAAAAACGTCTCATAACATCCACATCCTTAATCCTTTAATAACAAATAAACCATTGACTATTTCTCCCAAATATTATAAAATAATATATTATATTAATTCAGGAGGCACAGACATGTCCGATATAAAAGTCCGTGACAGCGAAGGCTTTATTAAAAGCGTATGCGATACAGTCCGAAATAATAACCTCGTCAGTCCCGAGCTTATTAAAAACCCGCATGTAAAACGCGGACTGAGAAACCAGGACGGCACAGGCGTTCTCGCCGGTATTACGTCCATCGGTAACGTCCGCGGTTATACGGTTATAGATAATGAGAAAATGCCGATGGACGGTGTTCTCACCTACCGCGGTATAAGCATTGAAGATATTGTAAACGGAATAACAGAAGATGACCGCTTCGGCTTTGAAGAGGTTGCATATCTTCTTATGCTCGGCAAGCTCCCGTCAAAGGACGAGCTTGCGGAATTTAACAATATTCTCGCGCACCACAGAACCCTTCCGCACAACTTTACGGAAGATATGATTATCAAGGCACCGAGCGCAAATGTTATGAACAAGCTTGCCCGCTCTGTCCTTGCGTTGTATTCCTTTGATGAGAACGCTGATGATACATCCCTTGAGAATATGATGCGCCAGTCGTTTGATCTTGTTGCACGTCTTCCGATAATCGCCGCTCAGGCATATCAGGTAAAGCGTCACTACTATGAAAACAAAAGTATGTATCTCCACGTCCCTCCGGATAATCTCTCGGCAGCAGAAATTCTGCTTTACTGCATCCGCTCTGACCGTAAGTATACTGACGAAGAGGCAAAGCTTCTTGACAAGTGTCTTATTCTCCATGCTGAACACGGCGGCGGTAATAACTCTGCATTTACCTGCCGCGTCCTTTCCTCATCGGGCACGGATACATACTCGGCAATTGCATCTGCAATCTGCTCGCTCAAGGGTCCGCTCCATGGCGGTGCAAACAAGCAGGTTGTGGATATGATGAAGGATATCGAATTTAATGTTAAAAACTGGAAAAGCGATGATGAGGTTTCCGAATATCTCGCAAAAATCATCCGCCGCGAGGTTGGTGACAAAAGCGGAAAAATCTACGGTATGGGTCACGCTATTTACACAAAATCCGACCCCCGTGCCGTCATCCTTAAAAAACACGCAAAATCCCTTTGTGAAAAACAGGGATATCTTGACAGATTCGAACTTATTGAATCGGTTGAACGCCTTACTCCGGATGTTTTCCGCTCAGTTAAAGACAACGATAAGCCGCTCTGTGCAAATGTCGATATGTATTCCGGTCTTATTTATGAAATGCTCGGTATACCGCAGGATCTCTTCACTCCGATTTTTGCTATTTCGCGCGTTGCCGGTCTCTGCGCCCACCGCATAGAAGAAGCACTTACCGGCGGAAGAATTATGCGCCCGGCATACAAGTGCGTATCACGCAGCACCGAATATACTCCTTTAAATAACAGATAAGGGTGAGTTTTAATGAAAAACAAGCTGTTTCCTTCTTTGTTTGCACTTCCCGTTGTCACCGGAATATGCGGCGCACTTCTGCGCGCATCTCAGCTTAAGCACGCATACGATGCCGAAACCGGTATTCTGCGCAGCGGAGAACCTGTCACCTACGGTCTTGTTGCAGTGTGCGTTATTGCTGCACTTATCGCGCTTCTTGCCACTTTTCTTATGAAAAACGGGGTTGAAATCAAATCCTCAAAATTTAAGAAAGGGCTTTTTGTCTCCACAGCTGCCACTTCGGCGCTTGTTCTTGTGTATGCTACAATGACGCTGTATACGTTGCTTGATGAATTTAGCACACCCACGCTCATCCTCGGTCTTATTTCCGTGTATTGCGCGGTCGCATTTCTCGTCCTCGCAAAGTATTCTTTCGCAGAACGTGACGACGTTGCCTATTGCGTATTTTCTGCCGTACCGGCCTTTTGGGCGTGCTTTATGCTGATTTTGGCTTTCCGCGACAAAATTTCCGACCCGATAATAGCAAACTACGTTCCAATGATATTTTCATATCTTTCCATTCTTATGTTCTGCTATTCTGTTGCGGCTCATATCCTCGGCAAAAACAAGAAACACGTTGCAGTTTTCACGTGTTTCTTCGGCATCTTTTTTATTCTTATGGAGCTTTTGTCTCCTCTGTTTGCCGGAGGGCTTGTCGAAATCAACGCAGCAACCATAAGATACCTTCTGCCTCAGCTTGCATTTTTACTCCTTATGCCGGCTGTTACGGCTCACATTATTAAAAAATAACTTCTCTGAAAGGGTGCACTCACGATGGCGGACGGACACCGCGGAAGAATTCGCGATCGCTTTGAAGAAGAAAACATTGACACGATTCCGGAAGTGTATGTTCTTGAAAGAATTATTCACAACGTTGTGGCACGCCGTGATGTTGGCGCTACTACGCGGGATCTGATGGAAACATTCGGAAGCCTTGCAAAAATTATAGATGCGCCTAAAAGCGAACTTCTAAAGGTTAAGGGTATCGGTCCCGCTGCGGCAACTTTTTTGAAAACTCTTCCTTCATTTTACCGGAAATACAAACTCAGCCAATGGAACGACAGCAAAACATTCACCGATGCCGAAACGATTATGGCATATATGGAAGACAAGCTAACGGGATACAAAAATGAAGTGCTTGCGGTTATGTGCCTTGATTCAAAGTTCCGGCTGCTTGTTTGCAAAACAGTATTTGAGGGCAACATTAACGACATACAAATCAATACGCGAAAGATTCTTGACGTTGTAATGAATTGTGGTGCCTCTCGCGCAATTATTGCTCACAATCATCCGAACGGCGATCTTGTGCCTTCAGCGCAAGATTTGCGTACAACGCAAATTATTTACAACGCTCTGCATTATGCCGGCGTTACACTTGATGACCACATAATAACCAACGACAGCGGCGCGGTCTCTCTTGTTCAGATTAAAAAATTCCCACACGGACCAACATCCATATAACAAACGGGCTGTAAAAAAGCAATCAGGCTTTTTACAGTCCGTTTGTTATATTCTCCGTTCCACTATTTCCGTAAGCTTTTTTTTAAAACTCAGGTTCTGGTCAGAAGTACGCTTTGGAACACCGCGCAGCCTTCCCCCGCTGTTTCTTATCTTGCGTGCGGTATGGCGTGCAAGTAAAAGCGCATCTATGTTGTCCTCTGTGTATTCATCCCCGTCCTGATTAATGCATATTGCACCGCGAGAAAGCGCCATTGATGCCAGACCGTAATCCTGAGTTATCACAACATCTCCACGCAGTGCAAAATTTACAAGCGCAAAATCTGCACTGTCCGCCCCTTTGGGCAGGATATGAGTTTCTGCGCCCCCTTTATCAAAAACGTGAGCAGTGTCACAAAATATATGACACGGCACGGAAAAACGCCTTGCAATCGCAACCGTTATATCTACAACCGGACATCCGTCTGCATCTATAAGTATCCTCATATTTATAATCGTTCCTTTTTCTTCACACTTCACTTTTATCTTCGTATATGATCCGCCGACGGAATAACCCCGTATTTTTTCGTGTATGCGCGATAAAAGGACGAATAATCACCAAATCCGCAGGCTGTTGCCGCCTCGGTTGCCCGCGCTCCATCAGCAATATACGAGCGCGCCATATGAAGCCGCTTTGTAAGAATATATTCCCAAACACTCGAACCCGTGGCAGAGCGGAAGCTCCGGTAAAGCTGTCCTCGGCTTATAAAGAATTTGTCACAAAGGGAGGACACCGAAATATCTTCTGTAAGGTTTCTGTTCACGTATTCAATAACCGCGCGTATCTGCTCCGTTTTTTGCGCAGGAGTTATATACAGCTTGGCATCAAAAAGTTTCTTGAGCTCCGCAAGAATTGCTATAAGCGTCACTCTGGTATTAAGCGCTCTCTCATATTTATCCGGATTTTTCTCGTTAAGCCGGGCAAACATCTCATAAATCCCCGTCGGTGCGACAACCGACCGGTCGTACACGTTACA
>JAZQSB010000073.1:0-3248 GCA_045629885.1 Eubacteriales bacterium
TTCATTATGCACACAAAGAAAGCCACAGAAAAGGTTGATAAGGATATTGAACAACTGTCAGAGCTTCTTGCAACCGATAGCGGCGAGGCGGCTCTGCGCGATGCCGTGTTTGAAACTATATCGGTTGACTTTGCCGAAAGCACCCGCCACGGCGGAGAACTTTCAGAATTTTGCGAGCTGAAATAGAGGAGAGGAAAATAAAATATTTCTTCAAAAAAGTGTTGATTTTTAAAGCGTTAGATGCTATACTTATAATATTGAAAAATGTACTCTCGCAGGAAGGAAGTTATAAGACCAATGGAACTGGATTTAAAAAAAACCATATCGGTTCTTTTCTCTAAAATTTGGCTGATAGTTACGGTCACGATGCTCAGTGGCGTGCTTTTGTTGATAAGCAACCTCTTTTTTGTAACTCCTATGTATACATCTCAGGCACTTCTCTACATATCAAATATGTCAGAACGTAAGTCCTCTATCGTTACTACCGGTGACGTCAGCGTTTCCCGTGAGCTTGTCAATACGTTCGTTGTCATTCTCAACAGCCGTACTGTTCTTGACAAGGTTGCAGAACAGTCGGGACTTGATTATACCTCTACCGAAATCAAAAGAATGATTTCTGCAGAAGCGGTTTCCTCTACTGAGGTTTTCCGCATTTCCGTTACACACGATAACCCTACGGAGGCACAGATTATTGCCGACACAATTCTCAAGGTCGCACCGAGTGAGATTAAGCGTGTTATGAACGCAGGCGCCGTGTCAATTATCGACTATGCCACGCTTCCGCTTTCTCCCTCGTCACCCAACATTCCGAGAAATTCCATGCTTGGTGCCATGCTTGGTGCTATGCTTACGGTTTTCATAATTCTCCTTACGGAGGGACTTGACAACCGCGTCAAGAGTGAGTTTACCCTTTCCGAAAACTTTGACCTTCCCATCATCGGCATCGTTCCGTCGTTTAAGCTTGCGGAGAAAACGCTGTCCGGCGGCAGGGTAAAGCGCAGAAGGAGGGTTGGCTGATGGGACGTATAAATATCCCTTTTCTTAAAAAGAAGAAAAAGATCAGTACATATGTCAAAAGTGAGATTCTTACGGAAAATAGCCCGTTCATTATCAACGAGGCATACAAATCCATGCGCACAAACCTTATGTTTATGCTTTCGGGCAATAAGAAGGTAATCGCGTTTACAAGCTCAGCGGCAAACGAAGGAAAAACAACAACGTGCTTAAATGCCGCTGTTGCGTTTGCCCAGACCGGTCACAAGGTTCTTATCATAGATATGGATATGAGAAAGCCGCGTGTCCACCGCTACTTTGAAATTCCGTCATCCCCCGGCTTTTCAGATAAACTGGGCGGATTCATAAAGGAGCTTTCGATATCAAAAACGGAGTATGAAAACCTCTGGGTGTTGCCTGTCGGAACAATTCCGCCAAGCCCGCCGGAGCTTCTTATGACCACTATCTTTGACGAGGTTCTCTCACAGATTCGTGATGAGTATGACTATATATTTATTGACACTCCGCCGATACACGTTGTTACAGACCTTGCGATTATAGCAAGCAAGCTTGATGGTGTTGTATTTGTTGTCCGTGAGAACACGGTGGCATTGGAGGTTGTGAAGCAGTCGATAGACAGTCTTGAGCGCGTGGGCGCAAAAATCCTCGGCTTTATTCTAAATGACTCTGTAGGTGATTCGCTCTTTGCGCAGTATCGTTACAGGCGTAAATACAAGGCACGTTACGGCTATACCTACGGATACAGCCTTCCGTCAAAGGAATAAGCTATGTATATTGATTTTCATTCTCACATTTTACCCGGTGCCGACCACGGCTCCAACAGTCTCGGAATGAGTATTTCGCAGCTTGAGTATGCCGGGGCTGCAGGAGTAAGCACCATTGTTGCCACCCCGCATTTTTACCCGGATGTGGATAATATCCCGGATTTTCTCGCGCGCCGCGAAAAAGCGTATGATGAGCTTTGCGCCGCAAACACGAGCGGCATAAAAATTGTTAAGGCGGCTGAGGTTCAGCTTGGGATAAATCTTGATAAAGAGCCAGAGCTTAGAAAGCTCTGTATCGGGGAAACAGATTACATTCTCATTGAGTTTCCGCCCGAGCCATGGCCATGCTGGACGCTTGACGCGGTTATGGGAATTATACGTGAGATACGTTTGCGACCGGTGTGTGCACACATTGACAGAATATCCCACATCGGACGGGAAAAGATATTAAAGCTTAATATCGATGTTCAGATGAATGCTTCGGCGCTTCTGGATTCAAGACGCCGCAGAAGGTATTACCTCGATCTTATCGCTGACGATGCCATTCATGTGCTTGGAAGCGACACCCACGGCGATGGTAAGCTGTCATATAAAGATTTCTCTTATGCGGTGAAGAAGATAGGGCAAATGATGCCGTACCTTACCGCAAATGCAGAAAAAATCATTACGCCGCGTGATACTTTGCGGCAAATCAAATTAAGTCTGTAAGGCAAAATTACTCTTTGCCTGCAATAGGAAATTTTTCAAGGAAGGTGTTTAACACTATGAAAAAAACATTGAAAATCATGCTCGCAGCAGTCCTCAGCATTGCAATGCTCATGACCTTTGCTGCAGCTACAACGGAAGTTGAAACAATTGATGAGCACCACGATGAGCACGCTCTTGATGTCTTTTCTGATGCACCGGCTTTTGACAGCTGGAAGTATCAGGGTCTTAACTGTGCTGTAAACAACGGCACAATGACAGGTCATGACAACAAGATCCGTCCAGATGATTCTCTCACACGCGCTGAGATGGTCACAATGATGGTTCGTGTTCTCGGTGCACACGCAACAAAGGCTGAAATTGAGCACTATGTTGACGTTGTTGCAGGTCAGTGGTACTATGAGGCACTTCAGTCCGGTGTTGCAGTTAAGATTATCAACGGCTCCGGCGATAAGATGATGCCGAACAGCCCCATCACACGCGAGCAGACATTTACAATTCTTGCACGTACATTCCTCTTCTCTGCAAACAACGATGCGGCGGCAGCTTTTGTTGACAACGCGAAGGTTTCTTCCTGGGCGCTCAATGCAACAAACGCTCTTATTGATGCTGATGTTGTTCGTGGCGACAACACAAAGACACTCCGCCCGCAGGATAATGTTACCCGTGCAGAGTTTGCTGCAATGCTTGACCGCGTTGCTTGCCTCTTTGTAAATTCAAATGCTAACTATTCCGGCAAGAAGGTTACCGGCAGCCTTATCGTAA
>JAZQSB010000074.1:0-4223 GCA_045629885.1 Eubacteriales bacterium
CCGGAGCCCGAGCCTGACCCGACACCGGAGACAGCCGCTCCTGCGCCGGAAAGCCCGGCAGCGGAAAACGAGGCAGCTGCAGACGCCGCGGCATCTGAAGCTGCGGAGGCAGGAGAATGAGAGTGCTTGTAACCGGTGCGTCGCGCGGGATAGGCTTTGCCGTTGCTCGTGCGTTTGCAGAGCGCGGCGACACCGTTTTTGCAACGTATAAATCAACTGCCGACACCTTGCCGGCTCTTGCAAAGGAAAAGCTTGCGGGACAGGTTATACCTGTTTATTGCGATGTTTCCGATGAGGAAAGCGTAAATGCGCTTTTTTCACAGTTCGGTGATGTTGATGTGCTTGTAAACAATGCGGGAATAGCGCAGTTTTCCCTTCTTTCCGATATTTCGGGAAATGATTGGGACAGAATGCTTGACACGAACCTTAAATCTGCATTTCTTTGCGCGAAGGAAGCTTCACGCGGAATGATAAGACGCGGTTTTGGCAGAATTATAAATATTTCCTCGGTGTGGGGAATAGTCGGTGCATCGTGCGAGACGCATTATTCCGCATCAAAGGCGGGGCTGATCGGATTTACGCGCGCTCTTGCAAAGGAGCTTGGGCCATCGGGGGTAACGGTGAATTGTGTTTCCCCCGGCGTTATAGCTACGGATATGAACGCGCATCTGTCCGAAGCGGATATGGCGGCTCTCTGCGAGGAAACTCCGCTCGGGAAAATCGGAAAGCCCGAAGACGTTGCACAGGCAGTTCTTTTCTTTGCAGATGCTCCTTTCGTGACGGGTGAAAATCTGTCTGTCGGCGGCGGGTTCGGAATGTGAGAAGATAAAAGAAAAAATGCTGCGGTATGCAGGCTGTGACATACGTTGCGGTCTGCATATCTTCTTGACACCGGCATAGTTGTATGATACATTTAATGTGTAGAAATGAGAGCGAAAGGAAAAGACTTATGATATATACGGTAACGCTTAACCCGTCGGTTGATTACTCGGTTTTTCCGGAGCGCTTCCGCGCGGGTGAAATAAACCGGAGTGAGCGCGAGGTGCATTCCTTCGGAGGCAAAGGCATCAATGTTTCGGCGATGCTTGCAAATCTCGGCGTGGAGAGCACCGCCCTCGGCTTCATCGGCGGTTTTTCGGGGCGCGAGATAGAGCGGCTTGCAATGCGAGCAGGGGTAAAGTGTGACTTTTGCGGGATAGGCGAGCCGTCGCGCATAAACGTGAAGATTATATCCGACACGGAAAGCGCGGTGAACGGGAAAGGTCCGTTTATATGTCTTGAAGAAGAAAACGCTCTTCTTGAGAAGCTTGCAACGCTGACGGAAGAAGATACAGTTATTGTTTCCGGATCGGCACCCGAGAGTGAAAGCGGTGCGTTGCTCAAAAATGTGCTTGATTCAACGGAAAATGCACGTCTTGTTGTTGATATGGATGGTGCGTCTTTAAAGTACGCACTTACGAAGCGACCGTATCTTATAAAGCCTAACCACGAGGAGCTTTGCGCACTTTTCGGCAAAGCGAAAATGAGTGATAATGAGGTTGCCGCCGCGGCAGCAGAGCTTCGCGAGGAGGGTATAAGTAATGTGCTTGTATCGCTCGGCGGGCGCGGTGCGCTTTTGGCATCCTCTGACGGAAATATTTACAGGGTGGCGGCACCGCAGGTGGATGTAGTAAGCACGGTGGGTGCGGGAGATTCGTTTCTTGCGGGATTTTTAGCAGGGGAAGAGCGCGGAGCTCAGTTTGCCCTTGCTCTTGCTTCCGCGGCGGGAAGCGCCACGGCGGCTTGTGAGGGAATAGCCGATGCTGCGGATGTTATGGGAATTTTTGCGCGTATGTGAAAATAGGTCAAAAAACAAGCCTGAAACAGCTTGCTTTTTTGGTATTGAGTGAGGATATAGTAAAGGAGGCTGTCGGCGGGATTTTATGCAGCCGCGGTATGTGGGTGAGAAACCTTACCCGCGATGAGGTGTAGAATTTTTTTGTGGGTAAAACTTTTTACAAGGAAAAATTATCTAATAAATACAAAACAAAAAAGGAGTGTGTGAAAAAATGAAAAGACTGATGTGCATTATGTTAAGTATTGCGATTATCTTCTCGCTCGGCGTGCAGGTGTTTGCGGCAGACGACAGTGAGATGACAAATGCGGTAAGAATTGCAAAAAGCCGCCTTAGTGTTCCTGAGGAATTTACTGAATTTTCAAGCAGTAAATATGAAGCTGCCGGAAGAAATGTTTATGAGCTTATATGGAGCAACACTGCTGAAAACCGAAGCATAATAAGAACGAGCGTTCTGGCAACAGGCGAAATTTTATCATATCATTACAGCGACGGCGAGCGGGATTATGATAAAACCGGCATTGCGGCATATTCTTCAAAAGAATATCTCCGGATTGCAAAGGAATGGATATTAAAGATAAACCCGTCTTATCTTTCCGAACTTGACCTTGATGCCGAAATAAACATCAGCGGAGTGCACTCTTATGACGTAAACTTGCGCTTCGGAAGAAGGGTTGGCGGCATCACGGTTTACGGCGATTATGTTTATATGTCAATTGACAAATATAACGGCAGAGTTATTTCTATGAACTCACAGTGGACACACCCTCAGAAAATTGCGGATGCAGAGGATGTTATTTCCGTGGAAGAGGCAGGGAGGATCCTCGGTGATACTGCCGCACTAACTTTGCGCTATCACAAGCTGCGCGATGAGAAGAGAGCCGTGCTTATGTATACTCCGGAACGTTTCGGTATGATGATAGATGCAAAGAACGGTAAGGAGTTTACGGTTGAGTATGTAGACAGTGAGGAAGGCGAAGCGGGAGCCGGTGCAGCAGGTGCCGTGACGGATTCCGCGACAAATGAAAAGATGGAGAGCGCGCTTACCCGTGAGGAGCTTGAAAATATTGAAGAGATAGAAAGTCTTCTTTCAAAGGAAAAGCTTTCTGCAATGATAGAGAACATGTATGATGCGGCAATTTCTTCGTTCAGGCTAAAGTCTGTTGACTACAGGCAGACAGGAAATGCCGAAAACGGTAAAAAGTATGAGGCACGAGTTTATCTCACGAACGGTAAGAACGAGAGCGCAAATGCAGTTTTTGATGCAAAAACAGGCGAGCTTAAGTCGCTGTATACATATCTTGGCTACAATCCGGACAAAAAGCCCACGAAAAAACGCGCTGATATGAAAAAAGTAGCAGAGCGATTTATTTTGCAATGGGCATCCGATGTTGCGGAAAAGGCACAGCTTTTCGGTAAGGAGGAAGATACCGGCGGCTACTTCGCATTTACCCAAAGTGAAAACGGAATTGAGTATCAGGGAAACCGCATCAGCATCCGCGTTGATGAAAGCACGGGTAAAATTCTTTCCTTTACAAAGAGCTGGGACAAGGAGATTGCTTTTGACAGCTCTGAGAAAATTATTTCCGCGGAGGAAGCAACAAAAAAGTATATCGCGTCTGCAGAAGCGTATCTCTGCTATATAGCAAATAAGCGCGAGATGTATGCATCCGACAACGCAGGCGAGCTTACGCTTGTTTACCGCTTTGATGACGAGGCACCTGCATATGTTGATGCAAAGAGCGGTGAGTGCTACGACTGGAGCATGGGACAGGAGGATGAAACGCCCGAAAGGTATGAGGTTCAGGCAGATGTTCGCGGACACTGGGCGGAAAAAGCAGTAAAAACGCTTGCGGATAACGGAATAGTAATTTCTTATGATGAAAAATTCCGTCCGGATGAGGCAATAACGCAGAAAGAGGTTGCGCTTTTGGTGGATTCCTTTAACGGTGGATATCGTCCGTATGAAGTGACGGAAAACGATTATGTGTCGTATATAGACCGCCTTATCCGGCAAAGTGTTATAAAATCGGGAGAAAGAAATCCCGATAAAAAGGTAACGCGGGAAGAATGTGCGGCGTATCTTGTCCGTATGTTCGGATTCGGCAGTGCAGCAGAGCTTTCCGGAATTTATAAAACGGGATTTTCGGATGAAGCGGCAATTTCTGCAGATAAGATAGGACACGTTGCAATTGCAAAGGCGCTTGGGCTTGTTTCAGGTGTCGGCGGGAAATTTAGTCCGAAGTCAAATGTTACGCGTGCCGAGCTTGCAATGATGCTTTACAATGCGCTGGACAAATAGAAAATGTTTGCATTGCAGAGGAGAGAGATAGATTATCCTCTCCTCTGTTTTTGAAAAAATCGCGGGAAAAACAAAAAAATCTGAAAA
>JAZQSB010000075.1:0-9046 GCA_045629885.1 Eubacteriales bacterium
AGGTATTTGCGAGCGTATCGGTATCGACGGAAGACTTACACACAAGGTTCCGGGACGTGACGATGCAAAGGCAGAAATCGCAATGCCCACACACGCAGAGGCAATCAAGGCAGTTCTTGATATCCTTGTAGATCCGGTCAAGGGCGTAATCGCATCAACAGATGAAATCGCAGCAGTAGGTCACCGCGTTCTCCACGGCGGTATGGAATTTACCGCAAGCTGCCTTGTAGACGATAAGTGCATCGCTGCAATCGAAAAGTGCATCCCCCTCGGTCCGCTTCACAACCCGGCAAACCTCACAGGTATCCGTGCATGCCAGAAGGTTATGCCCACCACTCCGCAGGTTGCGGTTTTCGACACTGCATTCCATATGACAATGCCGCCGAAAGCTTACATATATCCGATTCCGTATGAGTACTACGAGAAGGATGATGTCCGCCGCTACGGCTCCCACGGAACAAGCCATCGCTATGTTTCTGCACGCGCAATTGATATGCTTGGAAATCCGGAGCACAGCCGCGTTATCTGCTGCCACCTCGGTAACGGTTCATCCCTTTCCGCTGTTGTTGACGGCAAGTGCGTAGACACAAGCATGGGTCTCGGTCCGCTCGCAGGCTTCCTTATGGGAACACGCGCAGGCGATATCGACGCAACAATCCTTGAGTACCTCATGAGCAGATACGGCTATGACATCAAGGAAATGAACAACATCCTCAACAAGAAGTCCGGCGTTCTCGGTATCTCCGGCGTAAGCTCTGACTTCCGTGACCTCGACGATGCTGCTGCAAACGGCAACGAGCGTGCACGCCTTGCTCTTGACAAGTTTATTTATGAAGTCAAAAAGTTTATCGGTGCATACTCCACCGCTATGGGTGGCGTTGATGCCATCGTATTTACAGCAGGTATCGGTGAGAACTCCTGCGACCTCCGTGCAGATATCTGCAGCGGTCTTGAGTATATGGGCGTTAAGATGGATACGGAGAAGAACAAGGTTCGCGGTAAGGAAACAGACGTTTCCGCTGAGGACTCCAAGGTTAAGATTTTCGTAATCCCGACCAACGAGGAGCTTATGATTGCAAAGGATACAGAAGAAATCGTAAAGGCTCTTTAATTTAAAAACAATATCAAAACCGCCGTCCGGGAAAGTTTTTTCCCAAGCGGCGGTTTTTGTACGTTACTTAATTTAGGTTGTAGATACAGCTGTGTCGCGGAAGAAAAGAGATATACACCAGATTCCCGCAAGAGCAACAAGAGTGTATATTATTCTGCTTAAAAGTGCGCCCTGACCGCCAAAAAGCGTTGCGACAAGGTCAAATTGGAAAAGACCGATGGAACCCCAGTTTGCGGCACCGATAATAACGAGGGCGAGTGCGATTTTGTCAAGCATTCTATCAACTCCTTGCTTTTTGTATTTTAACGTACATTAAAAGTATTCCGTTAAATTCAAAATCTACTCGCAAGTTGTTGTTGTAAATAGTGGCAATGATTTTTGTTGAAATATTTACATACAATATATTTTGTGATAAAATTAATAAAAATTAATTTATTGGAAGAGAGTATTGTTATGACAGAACGCCTGTATGAGAATGATGCATATTGCCGAGAGTTTACGGCAGAAGTGCTATCCTGCGAATTTGAAAATGGATTTTATAATATTGTGCTTGATAAAACCGCGTTTTTTCCTGAGGGCGGAGGTCAGGCACCGGACGGCGGAACAATAAACGGTTTTCCGGTTTCTGATGTCCAAATTTCCAACGGGCTCATTATTCACAAAATAAATGAAAAAATAGATGCAGGAGAGCAGGTTTGCGGAAAGATTGACTGGGAAGAGAGATTTTGCCGTATGCAAAACCATTCCGGCGAGCATATCCTTTCCGGAACTGTACATTCTCTTTTTGGATACAACAATGTCGGGTTTCATATGAGCAAAGCTGAAATAACGGTCGATTTTGATGGAGTGCTCACGGCAGAGGATATTGCAAAGGTGGAAGAAATAACAAACTCGGTTATATATCGCAATTTACCGATTGATGTTTCATACCCGTCTGCCGAAGAAGCTGCAGAAGCTAAATACCGCAGTAAGCTTGATATCACAGATAATCTGCGCCTTGTGACAATTGATAATGTTGATTGCTGTGCTTGCTGTGCACCGCACGTTTCCAAAACAGGTGAAGTCGGCGTCGTTAAGGTTATTGACTTCACACCAAACAAAGGCGGCACGCGCCTTACGGTAAAGGCGGGCGCTTATGCATTTGCAGATTATTATATGCTTAACAGGCAGAATAAAAGCCTGATGAAAACGCTTTCTGTTTCACGCGAGCTCGTCTCCAATGCTGTAGAGAAACAGCTTGAGCTTATAAGTGCACTGCGTTATGAAAATGGTGAGCTTCGCAAAAAACTTGCATGGAGCGAGCTTTCTCCGATACACTGTGATGTATGCACCGTGGCGTTTTCTAAAAATCTTACATACGATGAGCTTCGCCATTGCGCAAACAAGCTCTCCGAAAAAGGGGACAGAGTCTGCCTGCTTTTTTCAACGGATGATGAGAAAAACTATATATATGTTATGAGTAGTAAAGAGGAGGATATACGAACGGCAGTAAAAGCACTCAACGATGCGTTTGAGGGAAAGGGCGGAGGAAAGCCTAATTACGCGCAGGGTAAAATCACGGCAGACAGTGAAGAAAAAATAAAAGAGTTTATAGAAAATATTTCCATAGTATAAAGAAACGGGTTGCACTTGCAACCCGTTTCTTTATACTATACTTATATTCACTTTTTGGTCAGTAACCGAAACGATAATTTCGGAAACTGTTTTGTTAAAGTTCTCAATTATGAGGTTTGCAATCTCGTCCTCAAGCTCTTTCTGGATTGTACGGCGGAGATTTCGCGCACCGTATTTTTCAGAGAAGGACTTGTCTGTGAGATAATCAAGAAGCTCGTTGCCAAACGTAAACGTGATTTGCTTGTCGCGGAGAGATGCGGTGAGGTCGGAAAGCATAATTTTTGCTATTTCCTTAAAGTTTTCCTTTGAAAGAGCGTTGAATGCAACAATCTCGTCGATACGGTTTATAAATTCCGGCCGTAAGAAATCGGAGAGCGCTTTCATCGTCTTTTCCTTGTTATATTCCGTGGTAGAATGGTTAAACCCTGCCGTTCCGCCCTTAAACTGGCTACCGGCGTTTGATGTCATAACAATGACCGCATTTTCGAAGTTTACTTCGCGCCCCTGTGCATCAGTTATGCGTCCATCGTCGAGAATTTGCAGAAGTATGTTAAGCACATCAGGGTGTGCTTTTTCAATCTCGTCGAAGAGGACAACGGAATACGGCTTGCGGCGTATTTTTTCAGTAAGCTGTCCCGCTTCATCATAGCCCACATATCCGGGAGGTGCACCGATAAGCTTTGATACCGCGTGCTTTTCCATAAACTCGGACATATCAAGCCGTATAAGAGATTCCGGAGAATTGAATAAATCGGAAGCTAAGCATTTCACAAGCTCGGTTTTTCCAACACCGGTAGAACCCGTAAATAGGAAAGAAACGGGCTTTCTCTTGGGTGAGATACCCACGCGGTTGCGTTTGATGGCAGCAGCAACGGCACTGACAGCTTCATCCTGACCGATAATGCGCCGCTTTAAGCGGGATTCAAGCTCTGATAAGCGTTTGAATTCTGTTTCGCATATTGCAGATGCGGGAATTTTTGTCCACAGCTCAATAACTCTTGCGAGATGCTCTTCAGAAAGCTCCGGAACAGGCTCACGAGAAAGCTCATCACGGCGCTCGTTCATTTTGCATTCTTCGCTCTTTAAAAGGGCAAGACGCTGGAAGCCTTCTTCTGAAGTGTCGGAGAGAAGTGTTTCGCGCTCAGTTTCAATTTCGCGGAGCTTTTTCTCGACAAGGGCAAGCTCTGTGATTGATTTGCTCTTGAGATTTAAGTCGGAACACGCTTCGTCAATCAAGTCAATAGCTTTATCAGGGAGAAAACGATCCGTTATATATCTTTCGGAAAGTGTAACGGCAAGACGTGCTATCTTGTCGGTTATGCGCACACCGTGGAA
Source organism: Eubacteriales bacterium (assembly GCA_045629885.1). Taxonomy (GTDB): domain Bacteria; phylum Bacillota; class Clostridia; order Oscillospirales; family JAAYXM01; genus SIG480. Next base: position 4,061 of record JAZQSB010000075.1, read on the forward strand.
GGTTTCATAGTAATGTGAGATACCGCGGATGATTGCCACTGTCTCATCAATTGACGGTTCATTTACGATAACAGTCTGGAAGCGGCGCTCAAGCGCGCTGTCCTTTTCGATATGCTTTCTGTATTCGGTGAATGTGGTGGCACCTATAACCTGAATTTCGCCACGTGAAAGGGCAGGCTTTAAGATGTTTGCGGCGTTCATCGAGCCTTCGGCATCGCCCGCACCGACAAGATTGTGAACCTCGTCGATAACAAGAATAACATTGCCCTTCTTTTTTATATCGTCTATAAGCCCCTTCATACGGCTTTCAAACTGACCACGGAACTGCGTGCCGGCAACAAGTGCTGTAAGGTCAAGAAGGTATATCTCTTTGTCATGAAGCTTTGCAGGAACGCTGCCTTCGCTTACCTTTATTGCAAGACCCTCGGCGATTGCAGTTTTACCTACACCCGGCTCACCTATAAGGCACGGGTTGTTTTTCTGACGGCGGTTGAGTATCTGGATAACGCGCTCAATTTCAACGTCGCGCCCGACGATTCTGTCAAGCTTTCCGCCTTTTGCGCGGTCTGTAAGCGATATGCAGAAGTTGTCGAGAAACTTATACTTCGGCGGCTTCTTTTCACCCTTGCGCGGCTCTGGGCCGTTTGGTGCCGAAGACTGCGGTGCCGGCTCGCTCTGATGCGGAACAGCACCGAAAAGCTTATTGAGGAAAGGGAAGGTTGCTGTTTTTCCGTCGCTGTCATCAGTGTCAGACTCATCGGCAAGCCCCGGCAGCTCATCTCCGCCAAGTTCTCCAAGCATACCCATCATTTCACCGGTCATAGCATCAAGCTCTTCGTCGGAAATTCCCATTTTTTTCATAAAGTCGTCAACGGGCTTTATTCCGAGTTCGCGCGCACATTTGAGGCAGATTCCCTCACTTGTAGTATTTTCACCTTCGACCTTTGTGATGAATATAACAGCAAGGTTTTTCTTGCATCTGCTGCATAAAGTAGGCTGCATAGTAGTTTACCAATCCTTTTTTCTTTTTTATAGCTTAAAACGATGTAGTATCGTGTGTTTTTTTGAATTTAAGATACTGGCATAGGTAGCTGAAAAATGCAACAAAAGAAATTGCTACCGCCGCATAGGCAAAAACCGTTCTGACAATTTCGGGAATTATTCCATCAAACAGGAGGATAAGTATTCCGCCGATAACAAGAACAACGGTTGCAAGTTTTCCAAAAACGTTTGCCTGAAAAACTGCGGAAACCTCGTTATAGAGCTTTACGCCACCGATAATCTGCAGAATGTCCTTTGCAAATATCAGCGCAATTATCCACCACGGGATGAGACCTGCAATTGATATGCACACAAAGACCGTGATTGTCATCATCTTGTCGGCAAGAGGGTCAAGGATTTTCCCCAGCTTTGTTATAAGGTTGAATTTACGCGCTATAATGCCATCGAGAACATCAGTTATTCCTGCAAAAGCATACACGCCGGCGGCGTAAGCGTATGCGTGTGGGTTGTCTGAAAAAAAGACAACCACAAACACGGGAACAAGACACATTCTGAAAATTGATAATAGATTCGGTATATTCATATTGTTTAACTTCCTGACTTGTAAAATTGACATTCTTTTTGTTGACTATATTTTCAGCGCGCCGGAGAGTGCTGTTATCGGAGAAAAGCTCAGCATATTCTTAAGCAAGAATGTTTTGTCCACCGTTTGCGTATCCAGAACTATTCCGAATTTCAGCATTACGAAAGAAAGCGCCACTAATATAAGATAACCCAATATAATACCTAAAATAAGTCCAAGTGTTTTATTTATAAAATTAATGCCGGGGATTTTTGACGCTAAGTTCAAAAACTTAAACAAAAGCGTCAGAACAAGCAGCGAAAGAAGAAAGAAAATGACGAATAGAACAGAGTATGTAATTTTATATGCTATGCTGTTTGTCATTGCAGCAATCGGCTCTGCAATGCTTTTTGTCATTGCTGCCGTGAAATCTGAAATTGCATCGCGGACGATGTTTTCAGAAAAGCCGAGGTCAAGGAAAATTTCGCCCACTGCAGTTGGATCGGATGCCGCTTCGTGCGGTGTTAGCTCTTCGCTTTTCGGCTCGATTGCCGATGTTATGTAAGGAGAAACGTATTTTTCGGAAATATACGGTGTTGCTTTTTCTGCGAGAAACCCCGCACACGAAAATGCCAGAATAACAGCAAGAATCCCTGCAAGCGTTTTTATCAGTCCGCGGCTTCTTCCGCGCAGTGCGGAGAAAAGAAGAATTGCCGCGGCGACAAGGTCAACAATAAAAGGAGTTAAAGTCATTGTAAACACCTCCGGTACATTCTATTTTACATAAAGCATTGCGAAATTATCACCAACTGACAGCACAGAACCGTCGGATGTTACAATGCAATGCGTGATTGAAGCGGAAATCATAAATTCACAGTCTGCGGTAAGCTCGTCGGTATATACAACACATTTATCGGCATACTGTACTGATACATAATCGCCGGCGCAGGAGATTGAATAAACATCCTGCTCAATATCCATAACGCGTGAGGTGCCGTTTCCGGAAATGAGAAGAAGCTTTGCATTTCCGCCATTCTGGTAGTTATCAAGAAGAATGGCGATATGCTTGCCGTCAGCTGCTGTAAAGCTTTTTACCGGCATATCCTCATGCGATATTTCTGAAATGAGGTTTCCGTCTTTTTCAAGCAGAAGGCTTCTGTCGTTGCAGACAACGAAGATTTTGCCGTCTTTTCTGTAAGTGATATCAAGCGGCATTGAGTTTCCCAGCGGGATTGTTGCATAAAAGCTGTCCTCCGCGGTCTTTCCGAGATGAAGCTCGGCGTTAAAGCTTCCGTCCGTTGTTCCGTATGCCGCGATTGCAACGGCTTTTCCACCCGAGGAAACAGCCGCGTCAAAGATGTATTTTTCGGAAGAATGGAACTTATAAACCGATTCGAATTCAGAGTTATAAACAGTTACAAGTGATTTGCAGTCATCATCATCCGTAACTACTGTAAAATCACCTGAGCTGTTCATACTGATGTTGAGAATCCGGGCATCAAACGTTCCGGAGTATAAAAGCTTTTCGGGGGTAGCAATGTAGAAGTTAAGTCCTCCGAGGTCATATGCCGCAAAGCGTGATTTTGCGGTGGATACAGCAGGAGAGCGCAAAAGCACCGCTTCATTCAGCGTTGATTTGCCTGAAAGCTTGTAGGACACAAGCTTTTCGGGAGAGATAACGCAAAGGTTTCCGTTTATAACGGCAAACTTGTTATACTCGTTTGCATCAAACGCGATTGATGCTTCCGTTGCATCTCCGCGCACACCGTTGAATATCCAGTAAGAAATCCGCTTAAGCGACCCCGATGTTAGGCGGTTGTTTAAAAATATAACACTGCAAACAAAAAGCAGTATTGTTATAAATACGGCGAAACGACCGGAAAGGTGTTTGCTTCCTTTTCTTTTTGCAGACATTTAAGCCTCCGTAATAAATCAGATTTGTATTCCGAAGCGATCGGGATATATAACGTTTGTCATGTGCAGCCCGTGCGCGGGAGCAGTAGGACCTGCACGTCCGCGGTCTCCGCTTTCAAGTATGTCCGGGATGTCTTCAGCGCGGATTTTTCCTGCCGCAACATCAAGGAGAGTTCCGGCTATCGTTCGCGCCATATTGTATAAAAATCCGTCGGCCGAAACCGTGAATGAAACAACATCGCCGTCTCTTGCCACATTGCATTTATATATTTTGCGTATCGTTGATTTCACCGGAGTTCCAAGACTGCGCATTGCGGCAAAATCGTGTGTGCCGATAAAGTGAGCTGCGGCTTTCTGCAGAAGCTCCGTATCAAGAGGATATCTGTAGTGCAGGGCGTATCTGCCCTGGAACGGATCCCGTAGTTGAGTGTTACATATATAATAAGTATATTCCTTTTCGATGCAGGAATGAACGGGATGAAAATTATCGGGAACGACAGATGCATCCTTTACCGATATATCCAGTGGTAAAAGCGAGCTTAACGCATAAGCAATACGCGATACGGGGATATCGGATTCTGTACGGACTGATGCCACATACTTTTTTGCATGCACGCCTGTGTCCGTTCTTCCGCAGCCTACAACCTTAAGCGGTTCGCGAAAAAGGGAAGAAACAGCGGTGTTCAGGGTAGACTGGACACTTACGGCATTAGACTGGGTCTGCCAACCGTGATATTCTGTTCCATCGTAGGACAGTGAAAGTGCGATGTTTCTGCTCATAACACAACTCCCAAGCTTACCGTGGCAGAGGTTACGGCAATAGCAGCAAACACCACGGCGAAAAGAATGCATACGCAAATATCCAAGGAAGAAAGCTTGAAAACGCGAAGTCTTACGCGCCCCTCTCCTCCGCGATAGCAACGGCATTCCATTGCAAGCGCGAGGTCCTCTGCGCGCTTGAATGCATTTATGAAAAGAGGAACGAGAATGGGAACAAGCGCACGTGCGCGGGAAATAAGGCTTCCAGTTTCAAAGCTTGCTCCGCGCGATTTTTGCGCAGACATTATCTTGTCCGTTTCCTCAATGAGCGTGGGAATAAAGCGCAGAGCTATTGACATCATCATAGAAAGCTCGTGCACTGGAAAACGTACTTTTTTTAACGGGGAAAGCAGAGCTTCAAGCCCGTCTGTCAGCATTATTGGAGAAGTTGTGTACGTCAGCATCACAAACGTTCCTGCCACGAGAAGAATAATCCTTACCGTCATATAGAGTGCTGTTGCCACGCCTCCGGTTGTAACGGAAACTGTACCGAACTGTAAAAGAACAGCTCCGCTCTTTGTGTAAAAAACATTTAGAACAGCGGTGAAGGCAAGTAAAATCATAATGGGGCGCAAGCTTCTAAAAATAAGGCGAAGATTTATTCTTGTTATGAGGATAACCGTGATGAGAAGCGCGCCTGCGATACAGTAAGGTAAAGTCGGAGGCCAAGCGGTCTTAGGAAGACAACA
>JAZQSB010000076.1:0-7287 GCA_045629885.1 Eubacteriales bacterium
TGGTTATAGTCGCCTTTAAAAAGGCGCACCGCTTTCTTTTCATATAAATCAATTGCCGGAAAAATCAGCATGAGTTACACCTCCATCTCAACAAACGCGCGGAGGATGCAAAGTCCGACCTCTCCGCTTTTTTCGGGGTGGAACTGACAGCCGTACACATTGCCGCTTGCAACCGATGCCGTAAGGGGTGCGCCATATTCCGCGCAGGATGTAACGTATTCATTACAGTCCGTGGCGTAGTAGGAGTGGACAAAGTATACGCAGTCACCATCGTTTATGTATTTGAATATCGGGCTTTTTTCGCCTATAAAGCACAGCGCATTCCAGCCGATGTGAGGGATTTTCAAATCCTTTGGAATGACATCAGCAATTGGGCGCACGTTTCCGGGAATAAGCCCGAGACCTTGGTGCTCGCCGTATTCATAGCTCTTTTCAAAAAAAAGCTGCATACCTAGGCATATTCCGAGACGGACCTCGTCGTCGCGTGCCTCTTCACAGATAATATCGGCAAGTCCGGACGCGCGAAGCTTTTTTGCCGCATCCTCAAACGCGCCAACACCCGGGAGAATTATCTTGTCTGCAGCACGGAGAACGTCTGCATCGGACGTTACGCATATCTCTGCGCCTATTGCATGGAACGACGCGGTGAGCGAGAAGAGGTTTCCCACGCCGTAGTCAACTATCGCAATCATCAGAGAACTCCCTTCGTGGAGGGGATTCTGTCGGCATTGTTTGCATCAATCTTCACTGCCGCGCGAAGACTTCTGCCAACGGACTTGAATGCTCCCTCAATAATGTGGTGCGAATTTTTTCCGGCAAGCTGAGTTATGTGCAGGGTAAGGCTTGCTTCACGCACAAAGCCGAGCCAGAATTCCTCGCAAAGCTCGGTGTCAAAATCGCCTACCTTGACGGTGGGGATGTCGAGGTTATACACAAGCATTCCTCTTCCTGAGATATCAACTGCGGAGAGGATAAGAGCTTCATCCATAGGAAGAAGCATATTTCCGTAGCGGAAGATGCCGCGCTTGTCGCCAAGTGCTTCTTTAAATGCCTTTCCAAGGCATATGCCGATGTCCTCAACGGTGTGGTGGTAATCAACGTGGATGTCACCGTCGCAGGAAAGATTGAGGTCAAAGCTTCCGTGACGTGCAAGTAGCGTGAGCATATGGTCTAAAAATCCGCAACCGGAATTTATTTTGCTTTCTCCCTTTCCGTCGAGATTCAAGCAAAGTGAAATTTTTGTTTCTGCCGTGTTTCGTGTGATATCTGCAGTTCTCATTTGTTTCCACCTCCGATTATATCCGAAAGCTGTTTTAAAAACGCTTCCATTTCTTGTTTTGAGCCTATTGTTACGCGCAGATACGGAGACAGGCGCGCTTTGTTAAAGTGGCGTACAAGCACACCGCGGCGCTTTAACTCTTCATAAAGGAAACCGCCGTCAAATTCAGGGTGGCGGATGAATATGAAGTTTGCAAGGGAAGGCGTCATCTCAAAGCCGAGCTTTTCAAGCTCACGCTTCGTATATTCTCGGGTTTCTGCAACAGTCCGGCAGTTTTTGCGCGTGTATTCTTCATCTTCCAACACGCCGAGCCCTGCCGCCATCGTCATGCGGTTTATGTTATACGGATTAGTTGAGTATTTCACCGTATTCATATCCTGAATAAGTGCGGCGTTTGCGGCACCGAAGCCGAGGCGCGCACCTGCCATTGAACGGGACTTTGAGAACGTCTGCGTAACGAGCAGGTTGGGATATTTGGAAATAAGCGATAGTGCGCTTTCTCCGCCGAAATCAACATACGCTTCATCAATAACAACAACGTTATCCGGATTGTTTTTCACTATCTCTTCAATCTGTGAAAGAGAAAGCGCGATACCCGTGGGGGCATTCGGGTTTGCGATTACCACCATACCGGGGGCATTGAAGTATTTTGTGATATCTATTGTAAAATCCGTGCATAGCGGAATTTCCGTATACGGAACGTTGTTAAGAGAAGCAAACACGGGATAAAAGCCGTAGCTGATATCGGGGAAGACTGCCGGATGCTCATCATCACAGAATGCCATAAACGCAAAGTTGAGTATCTCGTCCGAGCCGTTTGTGACAAGCACGTTTTCAAATGCGAGATTACACATATCCGCAATCTTTTCCGTGAGAGTACGGCACTGGGGGTCGGGATAAAGCTGCATCTTTGCCGCTGCTTCCGCTGCATACTCTTGTGCTTTTTCCGATGGGGGAAAGGGGGATTCGTTTGTATTAAGCTTTATGTATTTCATATCCTGCGGTTGTTCACCGGGAGTGTATGGGGATAGCTTGGCGTATTTTTTGCTTAAAAATCTACTCATTGTTTTTGCCTTTCGTTCTTATTGTCGCGGATCTTGCGTGCGCTGAAAGCCCTTCTTTTTCAGCAAAGTATGCGATGTCGTCTGCCACGCGCGCAAGAGCCTCTTTTGTATAATAGGTATACTGTGACTTTTTCACGAAATCATCAACGGAGAGCGGGCTTGAAAACTTCGCCGTGCCACTTGTCGGAAGAGTGTGGTTGGGACCGGCAAAGTAATCACCGAGCGCTTCGGGGCAGTTCTTTCCCATAAAGATTGAACCGGCGTGGCGGATTTTGTCCAGCCAGTCAAACGGATTGTCAACGCAAAGCTCGAGATGCTCAGGTGCAAGCTCGTTTGAAATTTCAATCGCGGCGGAAAGGTTTTCAGCAACGATAATCTTGCCGTTGTTATCTATTGATGCCCTTGCAATTTCTGCTCTGGGCAAAAGAGAGAGCTGACGCTCAATCTCGTCCGAAACAGCATTGGCAAGAGCTTCCGAATCCGTTACGAGAACCGCTGATGCCATTTTGTCGTGCTCTGCCTGAGAGAGAAGGTCTGCCGCAACGTGGGCGGGATTTGCCGTGCCGTCGGCAACGACAAGAATTTCGCTGGGACCTGCAATCATATCAATTGCAACGCGGCCAAATACCTGACGCTTTGCCTCTGCGACAAAGGCATTTCCGGGACCGACAATCTTGTCAACGCGCGGAATGCTCTCCGTGCCGTAAGCAAGCGCGGCAACAGCCTGCGCGCCGCCGATTTTAAATATACGGTTTACACCGGCGATGTGCGCCGCGGCAAGGATTACCGGATTGATTTTACCGTCTGCCCCCGGCGGTGTTGTTATAACCACCTCGCGGCAACCTGCAATAATTGCGGGGATAGAGTCCATAAGCACGGTTGACGGATATGCCGCTGTGCCGCCGGGAACGTAAAGTCCTGCACGGTCGAGCGGAATTACCTTCTGCCCGATAACTATTCCGTCTTCATCGTTTATAATAAAGCTGTTTCTTACCTGACGCTCGTGGAATTTGCGGATGTTTTTTGCGGCGCGCCGGAGAATGTCGATAAACTTTTCATCCACCGCGCAAAACGCCTCTTCAATCTCCGCTTCTGTAACCTCAAGCGAGGAAAGCTTTGCTTTGTCAACGCGCTCGCAGTATTCAAACAGCGCCGTGTCTCCGCGGTTCTTAACATTTTCTATTATTTCGGCAACGGTGTCGGAAACGTTCATAACATCCTCGCTTCTTGCAAAGATATCTGCGTTTTCAACCTCGCCGTATTTAAGTATTTTTATCATTTGTCTCTGTCCTTTCGGAACGGCAAAAAGCTACCGTTTACATATCCTTCATAGACTTTACTATTTTTTCAATCTGTTCTGATTTGAACATAAAGCTTGATTTGTTTGCAATAAGTCTTGCGGAGATGGGAACGATGGTCTCAAACACCTCAAGGTTGTTTTCCTTAAGAGTAGTTCCCGTTTCCACAATATCGACAATAACATCGGAAAGCCCCAGAATCGGAGGAATCTCGATAGAGCCGTTTAAGTGGATGATGTCAATATCGCGTCCTTTGGAGCTGTAATAGCTCTGTGCAATGTTGGAAAACTTTGTCGCAACCTTAAGCGTTTTTTGAGGATTGTCGCGAAAATCACGCGGCGCGGCAACTGCCATACGGCATTTTCCTATATCAAGGTCGAAAAGCTCATACACATCGGGCGCATATTCAAGAAGAATATCCTTTCCGGCAACCCCGATATCTGCGGCACCGCGCTCAACGTATATCGCAACGTCGCTCGGCTTTACCCAGAAATAGCGCACTCCCGCTGCCTCATTCTCAAATATAAGCTTGCGGCTTTCTTCCTTTATTGACGGACACTCAAAGCCTGCTTTTTCAAACATATCATATACCTTTTCGCCGAGCCTGCCTTTTGGTAGCGCAACATTAAGCATTTTCTTCAAGAACCGTCACCTCCCCGTCTGAAAGCTTTAAAAGTCTTTTGTAGCGCAGTTTTTCCGGTATTTTTCTTTGTGCAATTACGCTTGTACCGGTATCTCTTATCCTTGTTGCGGCACGGCTGATATTGAGCGGATTTTCGTTCTCATCGTAAATTATAAGCGTGTCGACATCATAGCGCTCGCTCTTTTCGGAAAGAGATTCAAGTGCATCAAGATATACGGCAAAGCCGATTGCACCGGCGCGTCTTCCCATACGGCGCATAAGGTTGTCGTATCTGCCACCGGAGAGAATGCTCTGCGGAACGCCGTGGACATATCCTTTGAATACGATGCCGTTGTAATACTTTATATCGTCAACAACTGAAAAGTCGATACGAAGATTATCCGACAGACCACATACGTCAAGCGCGCGACAAATCTCTTCAAGCTCTTTTATGTACTCCTCGCGCACGCCAAGTGCATAAAGTTTTTTTGTAACGTCATTTGCGTTTCCATAAGTGGAGATAAGTGAGAGGAGGAGAGGCGTACCCTCTCGCTCTCCGCAGATGCGTGATGCCTCGTGAAGGTTTTTCTCGCCAACGCATTTTATGAGAGCGCGTTTTTCGGCATCTGAGAGACCGAGGGTGTCAATTGCGTCAAGGAGAATTCCGATATGCGAAATATCAAGCACCCACTCATCGGATATAGTAATAAGGCTCTTTGCCGCAAGGGTCAGAACCTCGGAAATGCAGTACGTATCAATATCACCAATGCATTCAAGACCGACCTGCATAATCTCGCGGAAGGATTTTGTGCTTCCCGAAACGCGGTAGACGTTTTCGTTGTAATACATTTTCTGAACAACGCCCGCCTCTTCCTTGCAGTTCTTTATTATGGAAAGCGTAACGTCCGGTTTAAGCGCCAGAAGACGTCCGTTTGTGTCCGTGAAGGTTATAACGCCATCGGAAATAAGAAAATCCTTGTTTCTGACATAGAGGTCATATTCCTCAAATTTGCTCATTTTAAACTGTGAATATCCGTATGCCGAATACAGCGAGCGCAGGGCAAACGATGCGCGTTCTTCGTTTTTTAAGTTCTTGTCGCTGATGTTCATTTCAATTTATCCTCTTTTGCTGATTTAATTTTTTCTATTGCGTTGCGGTATCCTCCGCTGCCATAATTAAGGCAACGGCTTACGCGGCTTATCGTTGCGGTGGATACGTTTACCTCTTTTGCAATGGACTGGTAATTCTTTCCCTCGTCAAGCATGAGAGCTACGTCAAAGCGCTGTGCCATATCCTGCACCTCGTTTATTGTGCACACATCCTCGAAAAAGTTATAACATTCATCAACCGATTCAAGGCGCAAAATCGCCTCGAAAAGACGGTCGAGAGATTTTGAATGAAAGCTTGCCATATGCGTCACTTCCTTTGTTCTTTTTAGTCACTTTCATAGTTTACCACTTTACCGTGCTAAAGTCAATAGTAAAATGAAAGAAAAATGATGTAATTGCACAAATACAAAAGATAGAAACGAAATTAATCGCTTCTGTCCATTGTGGAAATATGCATGGTTCAGTAAAAGTGTGGTGACTTTTTATAGCCTGCATTGTCAAGCGTAAAAGGCTATAATTAGTCTGTGAATTTGTGTGAGGTGTAAAATGGATACTTATACAATTGTAAAAAACAGAATTCTGTGTTTATGTGAAGAAAAAAGAATGACAATAAACAAATTGGCTTTAGAATCCGGAGTTGCCCCGTCAACAGTTAAAAATATTTTATACGGAAAAAGCCAAAATCCCGGAATTGTCACGTTGAAAATGCTTTGTGACGGATTGGGAATATCTCTGACTGAATTTTTCGATACTGATGAATTCAGAATGCTTGAGCAAGAAATCAAATAGGGATGAAAGTTATTTTTATGTTTCACCAGCGTCATTCTAAGACTCCGCATAAGGATCGTACAAAGGGGTTCTCTTGCGAACCCCTTTGAAACCCCATGCTTTTGCCGCTGCCCGCGCACCGGATAAATTAATCGCTCATCACAGAGACTTTCGCAAATGGCAAAATTAAAATTTTGCCTGCTTAGTCTTTTCTGTGATTTGGCTGTAATTTATAACCGCTTGGCGCGAAAGGCGGCTTTGCAAGACCGATACGCTGGGACTCTATATAAAATTCAAGATCATACTGTATGAGAGAAGAAATAAACAGGAACGGCTCAGAATACCGTTCCTGTTTATTTTTACACCACTGTATTTACCCCTCGTAACCTACGAGGATGCCGCCTTCTTCGGCATAATAGCTGCAAAGAGCGCGGTTTTTCTCAATCTGTATATCACAATTGGGGAACTGCGAAACGATAAGCTCGTGCAGCTTTATTGCCCCCTCTTCGTTGTGCGTGTGGGCAAGTCTCACTTTGCCGCCGTTAAATCCGTTTTCTTTCATATGCAAAAGCAGTGAGGAGATTGACTTTTCTTCACCGCGGACTTTTGCTTCGTCACTTAGCGTTCCCTCATCGGACGCCTTTCCGATTACGCGTATTCCAAGAATGCCCGCAAACTTTGCCTTTATCGGGCTTATTCTGCCTGCGCGGGCAAAATTCTCAAGCGAAGAAAGGCTGAAGGAGAGGTGCGTTTTCTTCATATATTCTTCGGTAGCTTCAACTATTTCATCAAACCCCGTGCCTTTTAATATCAGCTCTTGCAGGTATTCGCAAATCAAGCGCATCTCGGGACCGGTGGAGAGCGTGTCAAAAACGTGGACGCGTTTTTGGGGATATCTCTTCAGGAATTCTTCCCGTGCCTGCATTGCAGCGTTATATGCGCCGGACAGTGCACTGGTAATAGTGAGAGCAAAAATGCAGTCACCGCCCTCAAAGCCGTCAAGCCATTGCCCCACGTTGGGGCAGGAGGAGGTAACGCGCGCGTGTGTTTCTTTCATTTCATAAAGCATTGCATCCACGTCGAGAGACGGAGTGTCTGCATATTCTTTATCATTAAAAACAAGGGACAGAGGAACGGATGCAAAAG
>JAZQSB010000077.1:0-5115 GCA_045629885.1 Eubacteriales bacterium
AGTCCGCCGTAATTTACAAAATCGCCGATCCCCTTGCCGTAGGCAGGGATAACACGCACGGCAGTTGTTTTGTTGTTTACAACGCCAATTGAAATTTCGTCTGCAATAATTGCGGAGATAACCTCGGGTGGAGTGTCACCGGGAATTGCTATCATATCAAGACCGACTGAGCAAACAGCGGTCATAGCTTCTAACTTATCAAAGGAAAGATAACCCTTTGCTGCGGCTTCTATCATGCCTGCATCCTCAGATACGGGGATGAATGCGCCGGAAAGACCGCCGACGTGCGGAGATGCCATAACGCCGCCTTTCTTTACTGCATCATTGAGAAGGGCAAGCGCCGCGGTGGTGCCGTGGCTTCCGACGGAGGAAAGCCCCATTTCCTCTAAGATGTGAGCAACGGAGTCGCCAATTGCAGGAGTGGGAGCAAGAGAAAGGTCAACGATACCAAACGGAATGCCAAGGCGCTCTGCTGCGGTTTTTGCGACAAGCTGACCTGCACGCGTAATCTTAAACGCAGTGCGCTTTACCACCTCTGCAAGGTCAGTGAGGTTTACGTCACCCGCGCGCTTTATTGCCTTGTGAACAACTCCGGGACCTGAAACACCGACATTTATTACAGCTTCGCCCTCGCCAACACCGTGGAAAGCGCCTGCCATAAAGGGGTTATCCTCGGTGGCGTTTGCAAATGCAACAAACTTTGCGCAAGCAACGCTTTCGCGCTCGCGTGTGAGATATGCCATACGGCAGACAAGCTCACCGAGCGTTTTTACCGCATCCATATTGATACCGGCGCGCGTAGTTGCAACGTTTACAAACGAGCATACACGCTCTGTCTGCGAAAGAGCTTCGGGAAGAGTTTCAATAAGGTTTTTGTCACCGCGCGTCATGCCCTTGTGGACGAGAGCACCATAACCGCCGATGAAGTTTATGCCAAGGGTTTCTGCCGCGCGGTCAAGCGCACGCGCAAGAACGGGAACATCGGCAGATTCACAGGCATCTGCAAGAAGAGAAACCGGTGTTACAGATACACGCTTGTTGACGATGGGGATACCGTATTCGCAGGCAATTCCCTCTGCTGTTTCTACAAGCTTTTCAGCAGTTTTTGTCACCTTGTCATAAACCCGGTCAGAGACTCGGTTTATATCGCTGCCGCAACAGTCGCGCAGGGATATGCCCATCGTGATGGTGCGTATATCCAGGTGCTCCTCTTCTATCATTTTTATAGTTTCGAGAATGTCAAAAGAATTAATCATAAGTTTTTAACCTCGGATTCAGATTCTGTGCATTGTGTTGAAAATATCCTCGTGCATTGCAAGTATTTTGAGACCCATATTGTCGCCGAGGGAGGAAAGCTCGGACGAGAGGGCGGAGAAGTCAACGGTGCTTGATGAGATATCCACAAGCATAACCATGACGAACATATCCGACAGAACGCTCTGGTTGATGTCGAGGATGTTTATTTGCTTCCCACTTAAAACATTGGACACTGCGGCAATGATGCCGGTTGTGTCTTTACCTATAACTGTTACAACTGCGCGCATAATTATTACACCTCTTACTTATTCCTTTCTTACATAACCATTTAAGGGGCGAACAAGATGCTCTGAAGATTCCAAAGCGTCTAAAACCTCGCCTATTATACGGTTTGATATCAAAAACCCCTCGGGGGTAAGTGACCATTTGTGTCCGTTAAACTCTGCGTGACCTGTTTTGTGGTACCGAAGCAGCACCTTTTCTATTTCATCAAAATATGTGAGATATTTTTTCTCCAGAACATCGCCGCAGATACCGTCACGTGTCCGGAGACCCAGCATAAGATATTCTCCGCAACGTGCGGATTCGTTTATGGTTTCTATTTTGTCTATAACCTCGTCGTGGTTTGCAATTGCATCAATATACAATTCTGTATCGCGGATGTATGAAAAGCGCTTTTTGCCGACGAGAGAGTGGGCAGACGGACCGAAGCCCCAATATTCTCCGAGGGTCCAGTATTTTATGTTGTGCCGGCTTTGAAAATCCTCTTTTGCAAAGTTTGATATTTCATACTGCTCATACCCCTCGTCGCAGAGCCTTGTCACCGCGGCAAGATACATATCTGCCTGCTCATCGTCCGACGGAAGAAAGAGAGTTTCCGGTCTCTCTGCGAGCGGCGTGCCTTCCTCTATTTTCAGGCTGTAGCAGGAAATATGCTCAGGTGAAAGCGCGATTGCCGCATCAAGAGAGTCAAGAAAAGTTTCCGTTGTCTGTGAGGGAAGTCCGTACATAAGGTCGAGAGAGAGGTTTGAAAACTTCGCGCGGCGCGCTATTTCCACTGCTGTTTTAACGTCCTCAAAAGTGTGGGTGCGCCCAAGAGTGCGAAGCTCGGATTTGTCGGCAGACTGCATACCAAAGGAAAGCCGGTTAAAACCTGCGTGGCGGAGCCTTTTAAGCATGGGGTAGGTGACGGAGTTAGGGTTTGCTTCGCACGTTACCTCGCACTTCTCTGAAACGCGGAACGAACGGAGAAGCGCGCCGAGAATTTTTATCAGGTTTTTCTCGCCGATTGCGGTGGGCGTTCCGCCGCCGAAGTATATTGTGTCCACCTCATAATCGGAGGAGCGAAGATGCGCCTCCGAAATATGGCTTATAACCGCATCGGTGTATTCTTTGTATTCGTTTTTGTTTCCGCATTTTGAGTAAAAATCGCAGTAAGCGCATTTTGACAGACAAAACGGAATGTGGATATATATGCCGAGCGGTATCATAAAAGCCTCCTTTTTTATTCGTCAAGCTTGAGTACTGCCATAAAGGCATCCTGCGGAACCTCAACCGAGCCGAGATTGCGCATTCTCTTCTTGCCCTCCTTCTGCTTTTCAAGCAGCTTTTTCTTACGCGTGATGTCGCCACCGTAGCACTTTGCAAGAACGTCCTTACGCAGAGCCTTTACGGTTTCGCGAGCAATAATCTTACTTCCGATCGTAGCCTGAATCGGAATTTCAAAGAGCTGGCGCGGAATATGCTCCTTAAGCTTCTCGGCAAGGCGGCGTGCGCGTGAATATGCCTTTTCGGAATGAACGATAAAGGAAAGTGCGTCAACCGGGTCGCCGTTTAAGAGAATATCAAGCTTTACAAGCTCGCTCTTGCGGTAACCGGAAAGCTCATAGTCAAGAGAAGCATAGCCGCGTGTTTTGGATTTAAGCGCGTCGAAAAAGTCGTAAATGATTTCGTTGAGCGGGAGATTGTAGTGAAGCTCAACGCGCGTCTGGTCAAGATATTTTGTATCTTTATACTCGCCGCGGCGCTCCTGGCAAAGCTCCATTATATTTCCGATATATTCCGTGGGGGATATAATATTTGCAGAGACAAACGGCTCTTCTGCCCATTCAATCTCCGATGGGTTCGGGTAATTGAGCGGATTTGTTATCATAAGTGTTTCGCCATCGGTCTTTTTTACCTTATAGATAACGCTCGGTGCCGTTGTTATAAGGTCAAGATTATATTCGCGCTCAAGGCGCTCCTGAATGACCTCCATATGCAGAAGCCCCAAAAATCCGCAACGGAAGCCAAATCCGAGAGCAGCAGAGGATTCCGGCTCATAAGTCAGGGAAGCATCGTTAAGCTTTAATTTGTCAAGCGCATCGCGAAGGTCAGGGTATTTTGCGCCGTCTGCCGGATACACACCGGAGAAAACCATGGGGCGCACTGTGCGGTATCCCGGAAGCGGCTTGCTTGCAGGATTTTCCACACCTGTGACGGTATCGCCGACCTGCGTGTCCGTCACGTTTTTGATGCTGGCTGTGAAGAAGCCGACTTCGCCGGCTGAGAGGCAGCTTGTCTTTTTTTCACCGCGCGGAAGCATATAACCGGTCTCGACAACTTCAAATTCCGCACCTGATGCCATAAGTTTTATCTTCATGCCGGGGCGCAGCTCGCCTTCCATAACGCGGAGATAAACGATAACGCCGCGGTATGAATCGTAGCGGCTGTCAAAGATGATTGCACGAAGCGGTGCGTTTTCATCACCCTTTGGCGCAGGGATATGCTTTACGGCATATTCAAGTACCTCACCTATGTTAAGACCCATCTTTGCAGAGATTGCAGGGGCATCCTCGGCAGGGATACCGATGATGTCCTCGATTTCGCCCTTTACGCGCTCGGGGTCTGCAGAGGGCAGGTCTATCTTGTTGATAACAGGAAGAACTTCAAGATCATGCTCTATTGCAAGGTAGGTGTTTGCAAGAGTCTGAGCCTCGATACCCTGAGATGCGTCAACAACGAGCAACGCACCTTCGCAAGCGGCGAGAGAGCGTGATACCTCGTAGTTAAAGTCCACATGTCCGGGGGTGTCGATGAGGTTTAAGACATATTCATTTCCGTCCTCGGCAATATAGTCCATCCGCACGGCACGCGCTTTTATCGTGATGCCGCGCTCGCGCTCAAGCTCCATATCATCAAGAAGCTGATTTTCCATTTCGCGCTCCGTAACTGCCTTGCAATGCTCGAGCAGTCTGTCTGCAAGCGTGCTCTTGCCGTGGTCGATATGAGCGATAATACAAAAGTTTCTGATATTGTCCTTTTTTGCCACAGTAAGATTTCCTCGGCTTTCTTATTCGATTGTGATTGATTTAATAACTACGGGAGTTGTGGGTTTATCGGAATAATCCGTCTGGACAGATGCGATTTCATCAACAACCTCAATGCCCTCAACAACACGACCGAATGCGGCATACTGACCGTCGAGGTGCGGAGCATCCTGGTGCATAATGAAGAACTGGCTTCCTGCAGAGTTGGGCATCATGGAGCGAGCCATGGAGATAACGCCGCGCGTGTGGCGGATGGGGTTATCAACGCCGTTTGACTTAAACTCGCCCTTGATAGTGTGACCGGGACCGCCTGTGCCTGTGCCAAGCGGGCAACCGCCCTGAATCATAAAGCCCGGGATTATTCTGTGGAAGGTAAGTCCGTCATAAAAGCCATCGCGTACAAGCTTTTCAAAGTTTTCTACCGTAATTGGTGCAGATGCTGCGTCAAGCTCAAGCTTAATCTTCTTTCCGTTTTCCATTTCAATAATTACCATTATAATTGTCCTCCAAAAAATGTTCTATGAGAATATTATACACTGTTTTTTGAAAA
>JAZQSB010000078.1:0-1512 GCA_045629885.1 Eubacteriales bacterium
TGAGAATCTGATCAATCATATGATGGACTATGATAAGAAGAGCAGAGAGAACGCACTTGTAGGCAAGACCTGCAAAAAGTCCGCAGGCAATACCTTTTGCGAGGACGGTGATGATTGTTCCGGCAACATCGACAACGAGAAAAGCCGCCGCGTCTCCGCTTATCAGAACCGTCACGCCGAACGCCAATCCAAGCCACGCGGCAATGCCGACACCGCAAGTTGCCGCACCGATTACAATCGGGATCAGCACAAGCGAGATGGAAAACGGACCCAATTTGATGAACGCGCCCATCAGCTGAAGCACGATGACGAGTGCCGTCAGAATTGCGCCGAGTACCATGGTCTCGGTTGACATTCCTTTTTTAGTGTTTTGCATAATAATTCCTCCTTGCTGTCGTTCACGAAAGTGATACAACGCATTGAAATTTATTTATATTATTCCTTTGCGGAGTAATATACAAAAGCAAATTATTTATTTTTCTTATAAAGTATATTAAGTCCTTTAAGGATGAGGTCTCGGTCAAGTATGATATTGTGCTTGCAATGGGGAATAATTGTATGGGAAAGTCCTCCCGTTGCATATACGGGAATTTCCTTGCCGATTTCATCGCAGAAACGGTCAATCATTCCGTCTATCATGGCGGCATTTCCGAAAACAACACCTGAACGCATACAGTCTACCGTGTTTTTGCCTATTACGGATTTGGGTGCTTCAAGGCTTATCTGCGGAAGCTGTGCCGTGCCGCTTGCAAGAGCGGAGAGTGCAATGTTAACACCGGGGATGATGGAAAGACCAGAGAAGGTTCCGGAATCTTCCATAACCATAATCTTTGTTGCTGTGCCCATATCAATGATAAGGGATGGGCTGCCGTATATATGATGCGTCGCAACACACGCGCAGATGAGGTCTGCACCAACAGATGCGGGATTGTCGCAGTGGATGTTGATTCCGGTCTTTATGCCGGGACCGACCATTAACGGTGTCGTGCAGTAAGCTATTTCAATTGCGCGCTTCATAACTGCGTTGAGAGGGGGAACAACCGAAGAAATTATTGCTCCGTTCACCGCCTCTTTATCTACGCAGTGAAGCTTTAATATGCTGTGGATTTTCGTTGCATATTCATCTTCGGTTTTTTTTGCGTTTGTGGCAATACGCGCAACAAAGCATAAAGTGTCGTTTTCGAACCCGCCGATGACGATATTTGTGTTGCCTATATCTATCGCAAGTATCATAAATGAAATTCCCTTCCAAAACGGCGTTATTGCCGTATTTTCCCACTATTAGTATAATACTGCGGAATCTGTTTTGTCAAGCGAAAAGTGCAAGTAAAGAAAAAGAGGCTTTTTTCCGTTGACATTTTGCGCTGTTTGGGATAATATATACCTATAATATAAAGGAGAAAAAGCTATGTGTGATATATATGAAAAGCTTGTTTCGGCAAGGGATTATGTCCGGCAAAAGGTGAATTTTGTTCCGGAGGTTGCAATAGTTTTAGGGTCGGGACTCGGAGG
>JAZQSB010000079.1:0-2480 GCA_045629885.1 Eubacteriales bacterium
TGGTCTAACCGCAAGTCCCTGTCGGAGCGACAATAAGCCATTGGGAAGCCTTTACGAAGTTCTTGTTGAGGGCGTTACTGTTAAATGGCTAATCGAGAATAAATACCTCGCTCCATACGAGTATTACAGTGTAACCGTTGCGGACTTGTCGGCAATGAGTGATTGTGACGATGCAAGCGAATTTCTTATGCAATCTGCCGTGTACGGAAAGGTTATTGAGAATTGGAAAAGGCTTGCAAACAATGTTCCAACCGTGTGTTATTGCGCTTCCGTCAAGCATTCGCAAGAAACAGCAAAAGCGTTTTGCGATGCTGGAATCAGCGCCGTTCACTTTGATGGAACAACGCCGTATGCGGAGAGAAAAAACATTGTCGAGCGTTTCCGCTCGGGAGAAATAAACATTTTGTGCAACTGCGACCTCATAAGTATGGGTTTTGATATGCCCGACATTGGATGCGTTGTTATGTTAAGACCAACAAACTCAGCAAGCCTATACATACAACAATCTGGTAGAGCTTTGCGGTATAAGCCTAATAAAACAGCAATCATTATCGATGCCGTTGCTAACTACGCAAGGTTTCAATTACCCGATGAGCCATACGAGTGGAGTCTTGATAAGGCTATCAAACAGCGCACAGAAATCAATGCCGAGGGTGATTTCTATATTCGCACTTGTGAAAAATGCTACAAAGTTTTCAAAACTGCGCCTATCTGTCCGTACTGCGGATATGAGTACCCCTTGCATCCGAGAGAGATTAAAGCTCACGAGGATATTGAACTTGCAAGGATAACGGCAGAACAAGCAGAAGAAGCCGAGCGTAAGCGAAAGCAAGCAAGGATGGAACAAGGGAGAGCGCAAACGTTTGAAGAACTGATTGCGTTAGGCAAGGCAAAAGGATATAAGAACCCCGCTTATTGGGCGCAACAAGTAATGAAAGGAAGAAGGAGATAAAAAAATGAATGAAATTGTTGCTACGCAAATGATTGGCGGTAATCCCACAAAAAGCAGGTCCGAGACAGATTTTTATCCAACTCCTTCCGAAGTAATAGAGGCGTTACTTGTTTTTCTTGATCTGCCAAAAACAAACGTAATATGGGAACCGGCTTGTGGAGAAATGGATATGGTCTCGGTTATGCGGAGCGCTGGTTATTCGGTTATTGCAACCGATATAGTTTCCGGTCAAGATTTCCTATCTGAACCTTTACATGAATGCGACTGGATTATTACCAATCCTCCGTTTTCCATATCAGATAAGTTCATCAAACGCTGTGCGGATCATGGAAAGCCTTTTGCCCTACTTCTTAAATCTCAGTATTGGCACGCGCGGCGGCGCTATGATCTTTTTCAAGAAATCACCCCATCTTATGTGATGCCACTCACATGGAGACCGGACTTTCTGTTTAAGAAACCCGGAAAGCGAAGCGCGCCTCTTATGGATGTACAGTGGTGTGTGTGGGTGCCACCGTACAACGGAAATACAATTTTCTTCCCGATCAATAAAAAAGGAGGTATCAAATGAAAGTTATTAAAATCGATCTTCCCAGAGAGCTTTCGTTAGTGGAATTACACATTTTTGCTGACGAACACTTAGGCGATGAACATTGCGATGTTAAACGGCTGATGCAAAGGATCGAATATGTAAAAAACACACCCTCGGCTTACTGCATATTGAATGGTGATATTATCGACAACGCTACCAGAACAAGTATCGGTGATACCTATATGCAAGAATTTAACCCGATGGAACAGTTACAGAAAGCTGTCGAACTGTTTGAGCCGATAAAGGACAAAATTCTCTGTATCACTCACGGCAACCATGAAAATCGCACTTATAAGAAAGAGGGCATAAATCTCTCCGCACTGATAGCAAGACAGCTCGGTTTAGCGGAAAGATATACACCGACGTCCGCGGTGATTTTTCTCCGTTTTGGTGAAATGACTCGAAAAGCAAGGGAGTCGAATGGTAGCGGTAACATTCGAAAAATCTGCTATACGATTTATGTTTTACATGGTAGCGGTGGTGGCCGTAAAGAAGGCGCAAAGATAATACGTCTTGCAGATATGGCATCAATCATAGACACCGATATTTACATTCACTCTCATACTCACTTACCTATTATTATGAAACAGGCATTTCATCGCATAGATCCGAGAAACAATACCGTTGCTATCGTAGACAAGCTCTTTATAAACACAGCAGCCAACCTCAATTATGGTGGTTATGGCGAAGCCGGGGAGTTCAAGCCTTCGAGCAAAGATACTCCTGTTATATTTTTGAGCGGAACAAAAAAACAGTACGAAGCGAGGTTGTGAGCATGAACCCCGAAACAGCCCTACAAAACAAAATTATCGTTGCTCTCTGCGAGAGAGGGTGTTTTGCAGTAAATCATACCGTTGGTGATTTCTTTACGAAATATGGCGGTAGGGTTTCCGTTGGAACTCCGGGCGATGCTGACGTTTGGGGGCATCGCCCCGATGG
>JAZQSB010000080.1:0-14079 GCA_045629885.1 Eubacteriales bacterium
GTCTGCAGAACGCTTTGCATATGGTGCTGTTTCCGTACTTGATGCGCTGGGCGTTGTTTCATGTATTTCATTCGGAGCAGAGTGTGGCGATGAAAAAAAGCTTCTGGAAATTGCAAAAGTTTTTACGGATAACTGCTTTGACGAAAAAGTTATGGAGGAATATTCCACCGGTATTTCTTACGCAAAAGCACGCGAGTGTGCGCTTGCAAAAATTGACAAATCACTCTCACCGCTTATTGCGAAAGCAAACAACATTCTTGCCGTGGAATACCTCAAGGCTATACTGCGACTTAAATCTGACATTTCACCGATTGTAATTACACGCGCAGGTGCCGACCACGACAGTACGCA
Source organism: Eubacteriales bacterium (assembly GCA_045629885.1). GTDB lineage: Bacteria > Bacillota > Clostridia > Oscillospirales > JAAYXM01 > SIG480. The sequence goes on from JAZQSB010000080.1 coordinate 352, forward strand.
GATATCAGGTAACATTGCCTCTGCATCATATATACGCGAACTCATCGCGCGCGGAGAGGATTTTGCAGAACTCGTCCCCCCCGCATCTGCTGCCCTTTTCCGGGAGGAATGTGAAAAAGGCAACGCACCGGTATTTTCAGCCACGGCAGACAGCGCGGTAATGTCCGTTTTAAAAAGACTTTTGCCGGAAGACTTCACAAAATACGGCGATGTGTCCGAGGGACTGGAATTTCGACTTTTTGACGCGGTATCAAAAAGCCACAGCCTTGAAGACGCAATCTTCCTTGCGAAAACAAAGCGGTATGCACATGCGCGCATACGGAGAATTTTCCTTAACGCATTCCTGGATATTGATACCGCCCTCTCACTTAGTGCTGTTCCCTATGCCCGCATACTTACATTTGGAGACCGCGGACGTGAGATTGTAAAAAGGGCGAAGAAGCTCTCAGAAATTCCGATAATCACCCGCCCGTCTTCAATAAAAAACGAGGACGAAAGACTGCAAAGCCTTTTCGCCCTCGAACGACGCGCAGATGATATATATTCACTTTTTATGAAGACTCCTACCAGACAAGGAAGCGCGTTTACGCAGTCTCCCATATACATCGATGAAAATTTTTAAAGTGCGTTTACAAGCTCTTTAAAACGCTCACCGCGAAGCATAAAGTTTTTAAACATATCAAACGATGCACACGCAGGAGAGAGAGTTACGATATCTCCGGTTTCAGCATTCTCTGCAGAAGCCTTAACCGCATCCTCAAACGATGCGCACATAATTATCGGAAGCGTTTTTTCATCATAGCCGTGGGTGTTTTCCACCGCCGTGCGTATCTTCTCTGCGGTTGCACCTACAAGCACAAGCGTTTTTACGTATTTAAGCACAGCAGGTCCAAACTCATCAAACGGAATCTTCTTGTCATATCCGCCGGCGATGAGAATAACCTTTTTGTTAAAAGCACGAAGACCTGCTATCGTACGCGTAGGGCTTGATGCTATAGAATCGTTATAGAACTTAACTCCGGAAATTTCGCGCACAAGCTCCATACGGTGTTCTACCCCACCAAACCCGCGCGCAACCGTGCGGATATCATCAAGAGAAACAAATTCGCTTGTTGCAGCAATTGCCGCCATATAATTTTCAACGTTGTGCATTCCCGGAATCTTTATATCGGAAAGGGCGAGGATTTTTTCGCTCTTCCCTGCTTTTCTTAATACGATAAATCCGTCTTCAACGCAGTATCCGTCATCCAACAGCTCTTTTGACGAGAACAGAACAGCACGCCCACCAAGCTCTCCGGCAATGCTTCTCGTAAGAGTATTATCGAAATTGAGAACGACTTTCCCAGTAGCTGTCTTGTAAATCTGCCGTTTTGCCTGGGTATATTCCTCCATGGATTTATGCACATCAAGGTGGTTCGGAGTTATATTTGTTATAACGGAGATATCCGTACCGCGCTTTATGTTCATAAGCTGAAACGACGAAAGCTCAACAACCGCAAAATCGCCCGCTGCCATTTTATCCGTATCGGCAAGAAGTGGCTTTCCGATGTTTCCCCCTACAAAAGTTCGCTTTCCTGCTTGTTTTAACAGCTCTCCCACAATGGTGGTTGTAGTGGTTTTTCCATCACTTCCCGTTATTCCGATGCTAACGCACGGACAGAGGGATAAAAACTGCTCCATCTCCGTCGTTACAACACATCCGCGCTTCTCTGCCGCTAAAAGCTCCGGAGCATCATAACGCATACCGGGGGTTTTGAATATAACATCAACATCATCGAGAGAGGAAAGATATCCTTCACCGAGAGAAAAAGCTGCGCCGCGCTCGCGAAATTCCCCTACAGTTGCAGCATCGTGATCTTCCTTTTTATCGCAGATAAGAACAGCCGCTCCTGCAGAGAGCAAAAGGCGGATAAGCGGAATGTTGCTAACGCCCATACCTATAACGGCACAGCGCTTTCCTTTCATATCCTTTGTAAAATCAGCAAATGATGCCCTCATTTACTTTAACCTCCCATACTCATATAAGAGCCTCACGAAATTCTAAAAGCCAAAGGCTTGAGAATTTCGGAGAACCTTGTTGTGTTTGTTCACAATAAAAACAATCAGGCAACCGAAGAAAACGGTTGCCGGAAAGTTGCGTTTTTAATTAATCCTCAATAACAATGTCCTTTACGAGTTCACGGAAAGCCTTATATTCTTCCTCCGTGCCGTTTACGGAAACTGTTACGGGTTTTGTAAGGTCTATACTGAAGATGCCCATAATTGATTTTGCATCAATAACATATCTGCCGGAGATGATGTCAATATCACACATCTGCGAGCAGGCAGCATTTACGAAGCTTTTAACCTCATTGATAGACGAAAGCGTAATTTTGAAATTGTACATAATTTAAGTCTCCCTTCAAATTTTGTGTTGCCTTTTGGCATATAAATAAAGTATAATACTTTTGGAAGCTTTTTTCAACCATTTCTATGTAAATTTTAGGTGAACTTATGAAAATTTATTTTTACACTCTTGGCTGTAAGGTGAATCAATTTGAAACACAGGCGCTTTCCCTGCTTCTTTCAGAGCACGGGCATCAGGTTTGCGAAAATCCGGAGAATGCGGATGTTATCGTGATAAACACCTGCACAGTAACCGCTGTAAGCGACCAGAAATCAAGAAGCGCAATTCGAAGATTTGCAAAAAATTATCCGGCTGCAAAAATCGCAGTCTGCGGTTGCCTCTCACAGGTAAACCCTGAAAGCATTGCAAGCATTGACGGGGTATCGGTTATCGCCGGAACAGCCGACAGAGACGTGTTTATTGAAAATATATGCAGCATAGCAAATGTGAATACCGCGAACTTTACACCCGACAATTCTTTAAAGCGCCGCAAGTTTGAATATCTTCCCGCAGGCGGACTTTTGGGTCATACCCGCGCTATGCTTAAAATTGAAGACGGTTGCGCTAACTTCTGCACATATTGCATAATCCCCTATTCCCGCGGTCCCGTGCGCTCGCTCTCTCCCGACATTGCGGTTACAGAGTGCAGAAAGCTGCACGACGAGAACTACAAGGAAATTATTCTTACTGGAATTGAAATTTCCTCATACGGAAGAGATTTAAAGCCGAAAACAGAGCTTTCATCGCTCATTTTCAGGCTGTGTGAAGAATTTCCGGATATCCGATTCAGGCTTGGTTCGATAGAGCCGCGAACAATAACAAGAGAGTTTTGCGAAAAGCTTTACGCCTTTACAAATTTGTGTCCGCATTTTCACCTTTCAATGCAAAGCGGATGCGATGAAACGCTTTCGCGTATGAACAGAAAATACGATACAGAACGTTTTTACCTTTCTGTTTCACTTCTGCGAGAGTATTTCCCCGGTTGTGCAATCACGACCGATATGATTGTGGGCTTTCCCGGCGAAACGGAGGATGAATTTAAAACAACACTTGCATTCATTGAAAAATGCGCCTTTTCGTCAATGCATATTTTCCCCTACTCAAAACGCGCAGGCACACCTGCTGCGAAGATGCAAAATCAGCTGACAAAAGCGGAGAAAAGCGCGCGCGCACGCCGTGCAGCTGATGTTGCAAAACGCATGGAAAACGAATATCTTCAGAGCCTTTGCGGCACCGTGCAGTCTGTTCTCTTTGAAGAGACGTGTGACGGGTATTTGCGCGGACACGCAAGAAATTATGTGCGCGTTTATGTAAAATTTGACGGTGAGCTTAAAAACTGTGTACGTGATGTTAAAATATGCGTTGTGTATTCCGACGGACTGCTTGGTGAAGTTTTGTAATAGCAGCCTGCTTATTTTTTAAATAACGGATGCTTTTTTTCCTTAAATATGCTATACTTATAATATATAATCAATTTTAAAGGAATTGTAATTATGCTGAAAACAGTATCGGACCTTCTGTGGAACATCCCGGATTTATTTATCCGCAAGGATGAGCCGATGTCTCTCCACACCACATTCAGAATAGGCGGTCCTGCGCGTCTTTTTCTCGACGCACATTCCGTGGATGCCGCGCTGAGTGCGCTTGATGTTCTCGGCGGCTTTGGCGCTCAACCTCTCATTCTAGGAAACGGCAGCAATCTTGTCGTTTCTGATGACGGTATTGACGGGGTTGTTCTAAAGCTTTCCTGCAATAAAATTTTAGTTCTGGGAAATAAAATATTTGCAGAAGCAGGGGCAACTCTTTCTTCCGTTGCATCAATCGCACAGCGCCGTGGGCTTGGCGGATTTGAATTTGCCCATGGGATTCCCGGAAGCGTCGGCGGTGCGCTCGTTATGAACGCAGGAGCATACGGCAGTGAGATATCTCATGTACTCACAAAAAGTACATACGTCTCTTCCGATGGCGTTTTTACAATCCCGAATGAAGAACATAAGTTCGGCTACCGAACCGGCATTTACAAACAGAATCCCGAACTTACCGTTTTATCTGCCGAGTTCTTACTTCACGAGGATGACCCGGATGCGATCTCGGCAAAAATGCGCGAGCTTGCAGAGCGGCGGCGCGACAAGCAACCGCTCGAATTCCCAAGCGCAGGCAGTGTCTTCAAGCGTCCGGAAGGTCATTTTGCCGGAGCATTGATTGAACAGTGCGGGCTTAAAGGCTTTTCAATCGGGGGTGCTGAGGTTTCAGAAAAGCATGCAGGCTTTATAATCAACCGCGGCGGCGCAACTGCCGATGATGTAAAAAGTCTTATTGAACATATAAAAAACACCGTTTTGAAAGAGACGGGCGTAACACTTGAATGTGAAATCTGTTTTGTATAAAGGAATGTGAAAGAGTATGGATTTTTTCATAATATCGGGAATGTCCGGTGCCGGCAAAAGCCGTGCCGCATCAGTTCTCGAGGATATAGGTTTTTACTGCGTTGACAATATGCCGCCTGAGCTTATCCCGAAGTTTGCTGAAATGTGCATTGCCGCAAACAGCCGTTTTTCCCAGGTCGCCCTCGTTACGGATATACGCGCGGGAATTGATTTTTCTGCGCTTTTCGAGGCTCTTGACAGCTTAAAAACGCTTGACTGTAACTACAAAATCCTCTACTTTGAGGCATCCACCGACGTTATAATAAAGCGCTATAAAGAAACCCGCAGACGCCACCCGCTCTTTGAAGAAGGCATTCGGATAGAAAAAACAATAGAAAAAGAAACGGAAATGCTTGCAGGTGTTCGCGCAAGAGCGGATTATATAATCGACACCTCCACGCTCACCTCTTTTAATCTGCGCTCACGCCTTATACAGTTTTTTGATGACAACACTCTGCGTGACCAGTCCATGATTATAAACGTTTCGTCATTCGGATTTAAGTATGGCATACCCGCAGATGCAGACCTTGTTTTTGATGTGCGCTTTCTCCCAAATCCGTATTATGACATTTCTCTCCGTGCGAAAACGGGGCTTGATCGCGAGGTTTATGACTATGTAATGAAATTCCGCCAGACGCAGGATTTTCTCTCCCACCTTTACAGCATGACAGACTATCTTGTTCCGCAATATGTTGAAGAAGGAAAAACCTCGCTCAACATTGCCATTGGTTGTACCGGCGGAAAGCACCGCTCGGTCACACTTTGCGAAGCACTGGGAGACCACATTGCAGAGCTTGGCTACAGAACGGTCAAAATGCACCGCGATGCAGCAAGATAATTTATCTTTTGGAGATTACGATGATGAATCCTGAAAATTCAACCGGACACGGCATTGTCGCCATCGGCGGAGGAACAGGACTTTCCACAATGCTCCGTGGCTTAAAAAAACACATTGACGATATCACTGCAATAGTTGCAGTTTCCGATGACGGCGGAGGAAGCGGAGTTCTCCGGGCAGACCTTAATATGCTCCCACCTGGAGACATACGAAACTGCATCATCGCCCTTTCAAATACCGAGCAGCTTATGTCACGCCTTTTGTCACACCGTTTCCGTGAAGGCGTGCTTGACGGACAGAGCTTTGGAAATTTATTTTTAGCGGCACTCAATCAGGTAACCGGCTCTTTTTATCAATCTGTGCGCTATATGAGCGATGTCCTTGCAATAACGGGGCGCGTGCTTCCCGTCACCACGGAAGACGTCCATATAGAAGCGGAGTTTGAAAACGGAACCATTGTGCGCGGCGAATCAAGCATCAATATGCAAAAAAAGCTGCTTGACAGCCCTATCCGTCACATCCGTATGATTCCGGAGCATCCGAAGGCTCTTTCCGATACTATAAGCGCCATAACAAACGCAAAGCTTCTTATTTTCGGTCCCGGAAGCCTTTACACAAGTGTTATTCCTAATCTCCTCGTTGACGGAATTGTCGACGCCGTCCGCGCATCACATGCGCGAAAGGTCTACATATGCAACGTAATGACTCAGGACGGTGAGACGGAAAACTACACGGCAACCGACCATATTAAAGCCCTTTTCGACCATTCTTACGACGGGCTTTTTGACACGTGTATTGCAAACAGCGCGGAAATCTCGCGCGAGCTTATAAAAAAATATGCTGCCGAGGGCGCTGAGCCGATGCCGATTAATGAGGCAGACTTTAAGAACATGGGTATAAAGCTTATCCTCAAGCCGCTGATTTCCGAAAACACCCCGCTTGCACGCCACGACCCGGCAAGACTTGCCGAGGTAATTATGGCTGTATATAACGGAGAACTATAACAAGCGAAAAGGATTGGTCATAAGGATGACTTTTTCTGCAAAAATAAAAGAAGAGCTTTGCTCTTTATCAATAAAGAATGCCGAAGCCGCACTTGCAGAGCTGTGCGGCATGGTGCTTTTTGCAAACGCAACCAAAAGCACAAAAATAAAGCTCACCACAGAAAACAGAAGTATTGCCCACCGAGCCTCATGGCTTTTAAAAAGCCTTTTCGGATTTGATTTCGACAAGAAAATTGTTCCGGTGGGAAGCATTAAAAAATTTAGTCTTATAATAGAAAACGCCGATAAGCTTCACGAGATATTTGACGCTTTCGGAACAGACCCGAAAATATCGCTCCGACTTAACGCCGCCATTGCAGAAACCGATGAAGCGCGCGCTGCTTTCTGCCGCGGAGCATTCCTTACCGGTGGCTCTGTAACTGACCCCGAAACGGGATACCACCTCGAGCTTGTGACATCACACAACAACTTGAGCCGCGAGGTTATTTCGCTACTACTTGAGCTTGAACTTCCCGCAAAGCTTGCGGCAAGAAAATCAAACAATATAATTTACTTAAAGGAAAGCGGACATATAGAAGATTTTCTCACCCGCATAGGCGCACCGCTTTCCGCACTTGACCTTATGCAGACAAAGCTTTTAAAGGATGTAAGAAACAAAATCAACCGCAAGGTAAACTGTGAGGTCGCCAATATGACCAAAACCGCAGATGCCGCAAAAGCGCAGCTTAATGCAATAAAAATTATAAAGGAGCAAACGGGACTTGACGCTCTTTCGCCCCAGCTTTACGATGCGGCAATTTTACGTACGGAAAACCCGGAGCTTTCTCTTTCAGAGCTTGTGAAGCTCACCGGAGGAAAGGTCGGTCGTTCCGGTCTTAACCACAGATTAAACAAGCTGATTGCGATTTCAGAGGATATTTTATCACGAAAGGAAACACAGGACAAATGAGCGGCTTTGTACATCTTCATGTTCACAGCGAATACAGTCTCCTCGACGGTGCCTGCCGTATAAACCGGGTTTGCGAGCATGCAAAAGAACTTGGTCAGCCGGCTGTTGCCATAACTGACCACGGTGTAATGTACGGGGTTATCGACTTTTACCGCGCGGCGAAGGCTGCGGGGGTGAAACCTATTATCGGCTGTGAAGTATATATGGCACCTCGCTCAATGACGGACAAGGAAGGCTCTGCAGACAGAGAACCCGCCCATCTTGTTCTTCTCTGCAAAAACGAAACCGGGTATAAAAACCTTATTCACCTTGTAAGTGCCTCCTTTATGGAGGGCTTCTACGGTAAGCCGAGAATAGACCTTGATATTCTGCGGAAACACTCCGAAGGTATGATTTGCCTTTCCGCCTGTATCGCCGGAACAATCCCGCGCCTTATTCTTCGCGGTGATTTTGACGGTGCGCTGGAATACGCAAAAGAGCTTTACGCTATCTTCGGCAAAGATAATTTTTATCTTGAAATTCAAGACCACGGGATTGATGAACAACGTGTCGTAAACCGCGAGATTGTAAGAATTTCACATGAGACGGGAATTCCGCTCGTTGCAACAAACGACGCGCATTATGTGACGCGCGAGGATGCATATATCCAAGATGTTCTGATGTGCATTCAAATGAACAAATCCGTCAGTGACCCCAACAGAATGAAGTTTGCAACAAACGAATTCTATATCAAGAGCGAAGAGGAAATGCGCAATCTTTTCCCATTGCAGCCGGAAGCTCTCCAAAACACGCTCAAAATTGCCGAAATGTGCAACCTTGAATTTGAATTTGGTCACCATCACCTGCCGGAGTATGACACGCCAAAGGAATATGCATACTCGCTTGCATACCTTAAGTATCTTGCAAACGACGGCTTTGCTCGGCGCTATCCCACCGCCCCCGCCGGATACAGAGAGCGACTTGACTATGAGCTTGATATGATTACGCGTATGGGATATGTTGACTATTTTCTCATCGTGTGGGATTTTATAAATTACGCACGCTCTCAGGACATACCGGTAGGACCGGGACGCGGAAGCGCCGCCGGAAGCATTGTTTCCTACTGTCTCGGCATTACGAACATTGACCCTATGAAGTATAATCTGTACTTTGAACGTTTCCTTAATCCTGAAAGGATAAGCATGCCGGATATCGACGTTGACTTCTGCTATGAGCGGCGCCAGGAGGTAATTGATTATGTTGTGCGCAAATACGGGGAAAGGCGCGTTGCACAGATAGTCACCTTTGGTACAATGGCGGCGCGCGGCTCTATCCGCGACGTTGCACGTGTGCTTGATTTCCCGTACAACGAAGCCGATACAATCGCAAAAAACGTGCCTAACGAGCTTCATATGACGCTCGAAAAAGCGCTTAAGGTTTCAAAACCATTTCACGATTTTTACGCAGCAGACGAAAAATACAAAAAGCTTATCGACACCGCAATTGCAATTGAAGGCATGCCGAGACACGCCTCCACCCATGCAGCGGGAGTTGTCATTACGAAGAATGCCGTTTCATCCTATGTCCCCCTTGCCAGAAACGACGAAGCGGCAGTAACACAGTTTACAATGGTCACACTTGAGGAACTGGGGCTTCTTAAAATGGACTTTCTGGGGCTTCGCAACCTCACTGTGCTCCACGATGCTGAGGTTCTTGTACGCAAGCACACACCTGATTTTTCACTTTCGGATATTCCGGATAATGACGAGCTGACCTTCCGTGAGCTTTCCCTCGGTCACACGGCGGGTGTCTTCCAGCTTGAAAGTCAGGGTATGACCTCCGTGGTCATAGGTATGAAGCCGCAGTCGATAGAAGATATCACAGCTATCGTTGCGCTTTACCGTCCCGGTCCTATGGACTCTATCCCCCACTATATCAGTTGCAAAAACAATCCCGAAAACATAAAATACCAGCATCCTATGCTGAAGGAAATTCTCGAAGTTACGTATGGTTGTATTGTTTATCAGGAGCAGGTCATGGATATCTTCCGTAAGCTTGCCGGATATTCGCTCGGACGAGCCGATATGGTGCGCCGTGCTATTTCAAAGAAAAAAGAAAAAGATCTTCTGCGCGAGCGCCACAACTTTGTTTACGGAAATGATGGGGACAGCATTGCAGGTGCTATCAACAACGGTATCCCCGAGGATGTTGCAAACAAGATATTTGACGATATCGTTGCGTTTGCAAACTACGCATTCAACAAGGCACACGCCGCGGCTTATGCTGTTGTTTCATACCAGACAGCATATATGAAATTCCATCACCCACGCGAGTATATGGCAGCGCTTCTCACATCTGTTCTTGACTTTACCGACAAGCTGGCAGGATATTTCGAGCTCTGCCGCGAAATGGGGATAAAGGTTCTGCCTCCGGATATCAACGAATCGTCGGCAAGCTTCACGGTAAGCGGAGAGAACATCCGCTTCGGGCTTGCCGCGGTAAAAAACGTCGGACGCGCTTTTGTAAAAACGCTTACCGACGAGCGCACTGCAGGCGGTTCCTTCCGTTCCCTGCGTGATTTCTGTATGCGTATGCAATCCCGAGAGCTTAACCGCCGTGCGCTTGAAAATCTTATCAAGTGCGGAGCTTTTGAAAGCACCGGTGCAAACCGCGCACAGCTTCTGCAAATGTATGACAGCATCTTAAACGGAATATCATATATGAAAAGCAAGACAATAGAAGGACAGTTTAATCTGTTTACATCTGATACCGGAAACGAGGAGCCAATGTACTCTGAAGATCCGCTTCCGCGCATTTCAGAGTACCCGAAGAAAACAATCCTGTCGTTTGAGCGCGAAACACTTGGCATATATCTTTCCGGACATCCGCTTGATGACCATGCACTGCTTTTGAAAAGACTTGGAACAGAAACTGTTTCCGATATAGTCAACACCGAAAAACACAGCGACGGTGACAATGTTCTTCTTGCTGCGTGCGTTTCATCCATCCGGCTTAAAGCCACAAAAAGCAGCGCAATGATGGCTTATGCTGTGTTTGAAGGAACTATCGGTTCTGTTGAGGGTATTGTTTTCCCGAAAATACTTGAAAAGCATCAGTCCGTTCTTGAAGAGGGTGCAATCGTCATTGTCCGCGGAAGAATAAGCACGCGCGAAGATTCCGCACCCCAGCTTATATGCGACGAGCTTCACAAGATATCCGAATATGAACATATCAACACTGACACGTCAAACGGAGACAGGCTGTATGTGCGTCTTCCGTGCGAAGAGTGCCGGGAATCAAAGTCCGTTAAAGCAATGACCACAGCTTTTCCCGGTAACCTTGAAACAATAATGTATTTTGAAGATACAAAAAAGCGCGTGCGGACGCATATGGCAAATGATGTAATGCTCTTTAACCGACTGCGCGAAATGCTCGGCACGGATAACGTTGTTTTTAAGAGTCGTGGAGAATAAACGTTAAAAATTTATTTTTCCTTGAGTAAAGAAAACATTTGTGGTACAATAAGCATATAAACGTTGGTTTTTACAAAAATACAGTTTTTTCTGTTTGAAAGGTTGATTTACTATGTCAAAGATTAAAACGATAGGCGTTCTCACGAGCGGCGGTGACGCTCCGGGAATGAATGCAGCAATACGCGCCGTTGCGCGTACGGCGGCATATCACGGCATAACCTGCCTCGGCATACGCCGCGGTTATAACGGGCTTATCAACGGCGATGTTGTGGAGCTTAATGCGCGAAGCGTAAACGGAATTATCTCCAAAGGCGGAACAATGCTCTTTACCGCGCGTTGCCCTGAATTTATGACCCCCGAGGGTATAAAGAAGGGTGCAGATACCTGCAAATATCTCGGAATTGACGGCATAGTCACCATAGGCGGCGACGGAACGTTCCGCGGTGCACGCGACCTTGCAGCAAACGGCGTTCACACAATCGGTGTCCCCGCAACGATTGACAACGACATTTCATCCACGCAGTACAGCATCGGCTTTGACACAGCGTGCAACACGGCACTTGACGCTATCGACAAGCTGCGTGACACGATGCAATCTCACGAGCGTTGCTCCGTTGTTGAGGTGATGGGTCATAACGCAGGACATCTTGCGCTTCATGTTGCAATTGCATGCGGTGCACAGGCAGTTCTTGTACCCGAAAAGACGTTTGACTTCCAGCGCGACGTTGTTGAAAAAATTCGCGCAGGACGAATCAACAAGCGTTCCCATTTTATCATAATTCAGGCAGAGGGCGTTGGCGACTCAGTTGACATCACTAACCGTATCATCGAAGAGACGGGCATTGACACACGCCTTACCATCCTCGGTCATATCCAGCGTGGCGGATGCCCCACGGCACGTGACCGCGTTATGGCAAGTCGCTTCGGTGAATATGCAGTCCACACGCTTATGCAGGGTAAAACGAATCGCGTTGTTTGCGCACGCGACAGCGAAATATGCGATATTGATATCAACGAAGCGCTTGAGATGAAAAAAGACCTTCCCGAGGATATGTATATGACCTCAAAGATAATGTCGGTATAATAAATATGCGATGAACCAGCACCGTACAGAAAATTAATTCTGTACGGTGCTGGTTCATCATTAAATTATACTGTTTTTTTCACTGCCATATAGAAGCTTATGCCTTTAATCGGTGCAAAGGTGACTTCAGGCGTATTGTATCTGTCAAGAAACCGCATTTGAATTTCATCGGACATAATATATTCGTAAATAAGAAAGCCACAGTCAGCAAGAAGCTTTTCCATTTTTTCAAACGGCTCGTTCTCAGGACGATCAAGAACTATTGTGCTCCCCTCTTTAAATATTCTTGAAAGCGCACCCATCAGCCCCTGCAACTTTATAATATGCATATCGTAGCTTAACCCCAGCATATTGCAAAAGCACATTTCATCCTTTGCAAAGCACGGAATTTCAATCTGCGATATTTTTCCTTTGCTTGAAAGCAAAATGCGCGAATGTCGCATACCTTCGGCATCGGCAAGCTTAAACGGAGCAAGGCGCGTGTTGAAATCAACATATTGCCGTGCACCGAGCTGCTTTGCATTCCGCAGTGCCGGAGCAGCATATTCTGCACGTGCAAGAGTTTCCAAAAGTATATTTTTCAAAGCAATCACCTCTATCCGACTAAAACAGCCCCTTTTGGGGGCTGTTTGCCTTTATGACAGTTTTTCAATTGCGGCATCTATTCTTCGGAGAGTTTCTTCCTTTCCGAGAATATGGCAGAACTCAACACCGCCGCCGGGCGTTACCTGCTTTCCGGAAAGCGCTGTGCGAAGCGGCCACAGAACAAATCCGTTTTTAAGCTCCCGCTCTGCAATGTAAGCAAAAAGCGTGTCGTGGATGCAATCAAAGCTCCAATCCGCAATGCCCTCAATAACAGGGCGAAGCTCACGCAATGTAACAAGCGCAGTCTCGGCATTCGTTTTCATCTTCTTGTGGAAATACATCTCACTGTCATACTCCGGAACAGCGTCAAAGAAATCAACCTGTTCAGGAATGTCTGAAAGGCGCTCGCATCTCTGCTGAAGAAGCGGAGCGATAAGATCCGGGTTGATGTCCTGATTCTTCACGCCCTGGCGTATATACGGACGTGCAACATCCGCAAACTGTTTGGGAGTCATCGCGCGGATATACTCTGCATTTATATACTTAAGCTTTGCGGTGTCAAATATCGCCGGGGATTTTGAAATACCGCGAAGCTCAAAGATAGAAACAAGCTCGGAAAGAGAGAAAATCTCCTGCTCGCCGCCCGGGCTCCAGCCGAGAAGAGTTACGTAGTTTACAACAGCATCTTTGAGATATCCCTCGTTTATAAGGTCTTCATAAGATGGGTCACCGTTGCGCTTTGAAAGCTTATGCTGTGCATCCTTCATAACGGGGGAGCAATGAACATACGTCGGGATTTCCCAGCCAAACGCCTCGTAGAGAAGGTTATACTTCGGTGCAGAGGAAAGATACTCTGAGCCACGTACAACGTGGGTAATTCCCATAAGATGGTCATCAATAACATTTGCAAAATTGTATGGCGGATATCCGTCGCTCTTTATAAGAACCTGATCGTCAAGGTCTTCATTTGGAACGGTTATATCGCCGTAAACAACATCTGAGAA
>JAZQSB010000081.1:0-7728 GCA_045629885.1 Eubacteriales bacterium
CGAACCGGTTTTTAATGAGGATTACTACATAGGAGATAAAGAGGAGATTCTAGAGCGGGAAATAGAAGAAGAGCGAAAAAGGGCAGAGGCTGAAGCAAAAAAACTGAGTGTGGAAACACTCAGTTTTCATATGAGCGAAGAAGAGCTTTTGGATGACACCCGCGCCGAGCTATTCAGAATACCTCCTCCGTCTTATTGCAGTTATGAAAAAGCAGAGATTGATTTTAAATACAAGTCTCCACTGTATGGTATTATAACGTCGAAGTACGGATATCGCGATCATCCGATAATTGAGGATGCAAGCTTTCACACAGGGCTTGACATTGCAGCGAAAAGCGGCACCGCTATTTCTGCATTTGCAGACGGAACCGTGGTGGAATCTGGCAAGAATAAAACTTATGGCAACTACCTTCTTATAGAACATAAAAATGGAATACGCAGCTTTTACGGGCATAATTCTCTCCTTTCCGTGAAAAAAGGGCAGAAGGTAAAGCTTGGTCAGAAGGTGGCCGAAGTGGGAAGTACCGGAATGTCGACGGGACCACATCTCCATTTTGAAGTCAGAAAGGGAACTGTACGCCTTGATCCGGCGTTATATATATCTCCGGAAACTGTATGATTAAAAATATAAAAATTAAGGTCAGCATTCCATTTGTACTGCTCATTGCAACTATGTATATCCTTGACTCCGGAGACGTATTTATGCCCACGTTTTTCGCCGTAATCATTCATGAATTTTCTCATATTGTCGCAATACTTTTGTGCGGCGCGAGTATTGATACTGTTGATATACGCGCTTTTGGGATACGTGTTAATGTTCCGGAACTTTCATGTATGCCGTATAAAAAAGAGATAATAATTGCCGCTGCAGGTCCGTTTGCGGGAATAATAACTGCAAGCTTGGGCTTTGCGGCGGCAATTATTATGCATACTACAAAATTTGATTATTTTATCGGAGTAAATATTCTCGTAACTGCTATAAATCTTATTCCAGTTTATCCTCTTGACGGCGGCAGGATTATACTCGGCGCAATGTTGATGTACTTGCCGGTAAGAGCGGCATACACCGTAAGTTATATACTTGCAATTGCATCAATTGGAACGCTTTTTGGATTGTGCACGTTTCTTGCGTTTCGTGGTGCGCTAAATCCGTCACTTGTCATTTTCACTGCATATATCGCGATTTGTGGAATTAAAGCTCATCACCGGATTTGAGTTTTTCCACAAATAATTTTTCTTTGGCTGTAAGCGGAGCTGTTTCGAGCATATCCGGACGTTTTTCATATGTACGTATGATAGACTGCTCGCGGCGCCATTTTTTTATGTTGGCATGATGCCCGGAAAGGAGAACCTCTGGAACCTCGCGGTCATGCCATTTGGCAGGGCGGGTATATTGCGGGTATTCTAGAAGTCCTGCAAAATGGCTTTCCTCGGAAAAACATTCCTCGTCCGAAAGAACTCCTGGCAGCATACGTGCAATAGCATCAGTTACTGCCATCGCCGGAATTTCCCCGCCGGTGAGAACAAAGTCGCCTATGGACAGCTCCTCGTCAACACATTCTTCTATAAAACGTTCATCTATACCTTCGTAATGACCGCATACAAGAATGATGTGAGAATAATTAGTTGAAAGCGTTTTTGCTTTTTCCTGATTAAAAACAGAACCCTGCGGCGACATATAGATGGTGTGTGCGTAAGGACTGTTTTTCTTTATTTCTGCCCAGCAGTTGTATAATGCATCGGCAAACATAACCATTCCCATTCCGCCACCGTAGGGATAATCATCCACCTGCTTTTGTTTGTTTTTTGTATAATCACGGATTTGGTAATATCCAATTTGGAGCTTCCCGTCGCGGCGCGCGCGCCCAATAATGCTCTCACTCATCATTGCATCACACGCATCAGGGAAGAGCGTCATAATATCAATTCGCATCATTTGTACCGCCTTTTTCCGTTTTCATCCCGGGAATTGTGCGTACATACATAACTCGGGTGTCAAGATCGACCTCTCGGATAAATTCTTCAACAGCGGGAATCATATATTCGTCTTTTCCTCGGATTACGTAAACATCATTTGAGGGGAGTGTAAGTACCTCTCGTATTTCTCCAAGCTCTGTTCCGTCATGGTCAATGACCGCGAGACCTTCGAGGTCTGCAATGAAATATGCTCCGTCGTCAAGCTCAACTTCATCGCGGTTGACGCATACACACTTGTTTTTGTATTTCTGCGCTTCGTTGATGTTATTGATACCTGCAAGTTTTAAGAGAACGCATGTTTTGTGAACACGTGCACGCTCAACCTCAAATGGTTTTTTGTCTATATATACAACGTCAAAATCACAGAGAAAATCATCGGTGTCGCTCCATGGCTGAACTTTGAGTTCACCGTATACGCTGTGGGTGTTGACGATTTTTCCGGCTTCAATAAATTCCATAATTCTTCCGTCCTTAAAATCAAATAACGCATTTTATAAATTCGGGGCTGTCACAATAAGCGGACAGCCCCGTGATTTAAAATCAGTCAACGATATCGACCGATACCTTGATGTTATCGCGAAGTGCAGCAGACTTAATGACAGTGCGAATTTCCTTCGCAATGCGACCGTGCTTGCCGATAACCTTACCCATATCGTCGGGAGAAACGCGAAGTTCAAGGACAAGTCCATCCTCTTTTTCTACTTCCGTTACGCTCACGGCATCGGGATTTTCAACAAGGCTTTTTGCAATGTACGTTAAAAGGTCTTTCATAGGTTGTCACCTTTTCTCCGGTTTCACCGGTGGCAATTTACTGGATAGCACCAGTGCGCTTTAAGAGTGCTTTCACAGTATCTGTCGGCTGTGCGCCTTTCTTCATCCACTCAAGAGCGCGATCTGTATCAATCTTGATTTCTGCCGGCTCTGTAAGTGGGTTGTATGTTCCGATTTCCTCGATGAATCTTCCGTCACGCGGGAATCTTGAATCAGCAACAACAACACGGTAGAACGGAGCTTTCTTTGCGCCGATTCTGCGAAGTCTGATCTTTACCATTATTTTCACCTCCGAAAATTTTATAAAAGCAAATGTATGATAAATTTGTTTGCTTACGTAAAATTAAAATCCGAACGGGAACCCTTTTCCGCCGCCTTTCTGGGCACGGCGCATCTTACGTGACATCTGCTTGCCCATAGCACCGCTCGTCATCTGCTTCATCATCTTGCGTGAAGCTTCAAATTGCTTTAAAAGCTTGTTTACTTCTTCTACGGTTACGCCGCTTCCTGCAGCGATGCGCTTTTTGCGGCTGAAGTTTATCTGGTTGGGATTGTCCCGCTCATACGGCGTCATTGAAGAAATAATAGCATCCGTGCGGACAAGTGCCCGCTCATCTATCTTTGCACCTGCAAGTGCTTTATGGTCAATGCCGGGAATCATTTTTATGAGGTCGGTCATTGAACCCATACTCTGCATCTGTTTCATCTGCTCACGGAAATCCGTCAGCGTGAATGTGTTTTCACGAATCTTCTTTTCAAGCTCAATAGCCTGTTTCTCATCAAATGCCTGTTCGGCTTTTTCGATGAGAGAAAGAACATCGCCCATGCCGAGTATGCGTGAAGCGATTCTGTCGGGGTGGAACTGTTCGATGCCATCGAGCTTTTCGCCAACACCAACGAACTTTATCGGCTTGCCGGTGACAGCGCGAACTGAAAGGGCAGCACCGCCTCGTGCATCGCCGTCAAGCTTTGTAAGGAAGACACTGTCAATGCCGAGTGCTTCGTCGAAAGCAGAAGCGGTGCTTACGGCATCCTGTCCGCTCATTGCATCTATAACAAGCATTATCTCGGTAGGGGAAACCTTATCTTTTATAGACTTAAGCTCGTTCATAAGCTCTTCATCAATGTGAAGTCGTCCCGCAGTATCAAGAAAAACAATATCGTTGCCGTGTTTGTTTGCATGCTCAATGGCAAGACCGGCTATTTCAACAGGCTTTTTTTCTTCTGCTTTAAAAACCGGAATGTCAAGCTGAGAACCTAGCACTTCAAGCTGCTTTATAGCAGCGGGACGGTATATGTCACACGCAACGAGAAGAGGGCGCTTGGATGCGGTCTTTTTAAGATGCGACGCAAGCTTTGCAATGTTTGTTGTTTTACCTGCACCTTGAAGACCTACAAACATAACAATAGTCGGTGGTTTTGGGGAAATATTAAGCTTTTCGCCTTCGCTACCCAGCAAAGCGCAAATTTCTTCGTTTACTATTTTTACAATCTGCTGTGCGGGGTTAAGTCCTTCAAGAACCTCAACACCAACTGCTCGCTCGGAAACCTTGGAAACAAAGTCGCGGACAACCTTGAAATTGACGTCGGCTTCAAGTAAAGCAAGTTTGATTTCCCTCATGGATTCTTTTATATCGCGTTCCGTAAGCCTCCCTTTTGAACGGAGCTTTTTAAACGCTGTGGAAAGCTTGTCGGTAAGACTTTCAAAAGCCATTTACTGCCTCCTGAAAACAAAAATCAATCATCCAGAGCTTTTGCAAGCGTGCGGATATCCATAGCGCAAGCATCAAGCTCAATGTTTCTGTAGTTTGTGTCGTTTATAGCCATAATACGCTCGGCTGCTTCGGTTATTTTCTTAACGTTGTCCGAAAGTCTTCCGTATTTTTCGGCAAGACCGAGCTTTGCTTCAAAGTTGCGGAGAATTTCTTCGGAGCGGACAATGCTGTCACGAACACCCTGACGTGTGATTCCAAGGTGCTCTGCGATTTCTGCGAGAGATAAATCTTCATTGTAATAAAGGTCGAAAAGCTCACGCTGTTTCTCCGTGAGAATATCCCCGTAAAAATCAAATAAAATTGTAAGTTCAAGAGAGACGTTTCTCATACTCGTTCCTCCTTTGTAAAGTTAATGCGCTTTACAATATGCTATTTTACCACAAAGCATATCTTTTGTCAAGAGGAATATCAATATATAGTATAAATTTAACATTTGATTTAATATTTGCTGTTGTAATGCGGTGGAAAATTGTGTATAATATATTTCAAGGAAAGTCATTTTCAAGGGAGGTCGGAAAACTGTGAATATGACTTATAAAGAGATAATGCCTGGAATGAGACTGCGTGTTGTTGAAAGCTTGCGGTTTCAGACAAACTGTATATCTGTTCAGTTTCTTTCCCGTTCAAGTGATGAAATTGCAACATCAATGGTGCTTATTCCGCGAATTCTGAGAAGAGGCACAACAAAGCATCCGGATATGGAATCTCTTGCTGCTGCGCTGGATGATATGTACGGCACGCGTATTGAACCTGTTTCGCGCAAATACGGTGATATTTCTTCTGCTGGATTTATCTGTGATTTTGTCGATATGGAAGAAAAAATGCTTACCGGTGCAATGAAGCTTTTGGGTGAGATACTCCTCGACCCCAAAATACGCGACGGTGCGTTTCTTGATGAATATACCGATGGTGAGAGAACAAATCTTATAGATGAAATAAAGTCAGAAATTAACAATAAAATGTCATATGCGCTTCGCCGTACGAATGAGTGCATTTTTGGCAATTCTCCGTATGCTGTAAATGAACTCGGCACGCAAGACGCTGCAGAATGTGTTGATAATAAATCTCTCTTTAAGTTTTACAAGAAAATGATTTCATCTTTCCCATGTGAAATTTTCTTCTGCGGAAATTACACATATGACGAGGTTGAGAGAGCTATCTTGTCGGTTTTTAGAACCGGTATGCGTGATAAGGTGACAAAGTTTTTGTCAAATACGCCATCTCATGAGATTGAAAAGCGTGTGTGTGAACGTATGGATATTGCCCAGGCAAGCCTTATTATAAGCATGTATACAAATGATGAAGATATTTATCTTTCAAAGCTTCTTGCAGCAGTATTGGGCGGAGGGACTTCATCCAAGTTATTTAATAACGTCCGCGAAAAAGAGTCACTTTGTTATTCTACCGGTGCAATGTTTGATTCCTTTAAGAAAGTTATGTATATGTATGCAGGCATTGACCCGAAAAATGCATCAACGGCAGAAAAGGCAATCTTGCGTGAGTTTAAGTGCTGTGCAGAAGGAAAAATATCGGAAGAAGAAATAACAAACGCCAAAAAAGCAATGATTGATGATCTTCTTACAACCGAGGATTCGGTTTATGCGATGGAAGCTTTCTGGCTTCGTTCATCGCTTATTGATGATGAGCGCACACCGCGTGAGGTTGCATCGGCAATAAAGAATACTGAGGGGCAAAGAATAGTAAAGTTGGCAAAAGAACTTGTGCCGTCGGTGACATATCTTCTGACCGGAATGGAGGGAACAGAAAATGAAAGAAAACTCTTACCCGAGCTGTAATCAGAAAATGATATCGCATACCTGCGTTAACGGGCTTAAGATATGTGTGTTTCCAAAACCTGGGTTTCGCCGTTCTTATGCAATGCTTGCAGTCAACTACGGCTCTGTCGATATAAGCTTTAATTCTGATGGCAGTGAGTATACCTCACCGCTCGGTGTAGCACATTTTCTGGAGCATAAGGTCTTCGAACAGCCGGACGGAGGAAATGCTTTGCAAATATTTGCAAAGACCGGTGCATCTCCGAATGCGTTCACAAGCAAAACTATGACTGCATATCACTTTTCGGGAACAGAAAAGTTTATGCGTAACCTGGAAATTCTTCTTGATTTCGTCACCTCTCCTTATTTTACGGTTGAAAACGTTGCAAAGGAGCAGGGGATAATTGGACAGGAAATAAGTATGGTAAATGATCGTCCGGGGTGGAAAATGTATGAAAATCTTATGTCATCACTGTATTCTGTGCATCCGGCAAAGGATTCCATTATCGGAACAGCAAAAAGCATCAGTGAGATAACGCGCGAAACACTGTTTAAGTGCTATAACACTTTTTACGTTCCGTCCAATATGACGCTTTGCGTTGCTGGAGATGTTTCAGCAGAAAAGATTATCGCCACGGCAGAATGCATGCTTCCTCGAGAAAAAATAGCTCTTCCTGAGTGCGATTACGGATGTGAGCCGTGTGCTGTTGCAAAAAAGTTTGTGGAAGAAAAAATGGAAACAGCAATACCTCTTTTTGGTATAGGTGCAAAGTCTATGCTTCGAACTACCGGAGAAGAGGGAATGCGGAATCGCCTTGTGGCAGAGCTTGCCGCAGATGTGCTTGCTGGTCCGTCTTCACGCCTTTATGCAAAGCTTTACGGCAACGGTGATATCGGTGCGGAATTTGATGCCGAAGCAATGGTTCTGCCTGGTAGTATCACAATGATGATATCGGGCGAGAGTAGGAATCCGCAAAAAGTTCTCGATGAAGTTTACTTAGCGGCGCAGACTCTTGCATCTGATATTGATTACGGATATTTCAGCAGAATAAAGAAAGCTAACTTAGGTGCATCTCTCCGTTCACTTGACAGGGTAAAGTCCCTCTGTCACGAACAGGCTGAGGCAACTTTTTCCGGATATGATTATCTCGATACAATAGACGTTATGAATGAAATTTCTGCATCTGAGGTTTCCGCTTTTATCGGCAATATGTTTAAAGAAGACAGAATATCGCTTTCTGTTGTAAGCGGGAAGTAGGTGTAAATTGTGAAAAATCATATCGCGTTTCCGGGAGTTGGTATAGAGTTCACACTTGACCGCATTGCATTTGAAATATTTGGACGTCCTATATACTGGTATGCTATTATAATTGCCTCAGGTTTTCTGCTCGCCGTGTTTTATGGATTCTACCGCAGTCGCGAATTTAAAC
>JAZQSB010000082.1:0-3196 GCA_045629885.1 Eubacteriales bacterium
GTTATCCGCGGCGGTGACGTAAACCTCAACGAAGGCACAACAGCTGCACAGGTTGTTGTCGGTAATCCGACCGGTGCTTCCAAGGTTACTGCGGCAGAGAGCGTAACAGTTGACAAGGTTGTTGTTGCAGAAAACGCAAACGATGTTGAAATTGACGTTCCGGCTAAGGAAGTTGTTATTGACTCCTCCAAGAACGAGGTTGTTATTAAGAAGGACGCTGAAGAAGTTACAGTTAACGGTTCTGACAACACAGTTAAGGTTGCAGAAGGAACAAAGGTTGACAGCGTTAAGACAGAAGGTAATAACACAAACGTTGCAGTTGACAAGGGCGCTAAGGTTGAAAACGTTACGGTCAATGGTGAGTCCTCCAAGGTTACCGGTTCAGGTGATGTAGGCAATGCTACGGTTAACGGCTATGATTCCAAGGTTGAGACTCCGAACACAAACGTTACGGATAACAGCCCTGCAACAAAGCCGGGAACAACAACTCCGGACAGCGGAAAGGACGACGGCAAGAACGACAGCCAGGGTTCGAACTCCAAGCCGAGTGATTCTAACAACTCTGCTTCTCTCCCGGGTGGCAGCAACAAGCCGCTTGAGATTTACGGCGATGGCACAAGCGGAACATATATCAGTTATGGTCCCGAAGAAACAGACAGAATTTATGCTAATGTAGACGGCAATACAATTACGTTTGACTTGACAAAATTAGCAGAAGGAAAGACTGAAGACGAATTAAAAGGAATTACGCTTCTTGACTTGTATGTAGCTGCAAATAAAGCAGACATTAAATGCACGTCAGAGAAATTCGAAAAAGTAAGCTTTAGCACTAATAATCCGATAACTCTTTCAGATCTTCTTCATCAAATGGTAGAGTCTACGAATAAAGCATTTACAGAGACACTTAGAATCACTGAGAGCAAAGAAGTAAACGGCGTTTTTACTCTTTACAACTTTGCTGACACAATGGAATGGGCAAATGTTTGGTATGAGGTAGCACCTGAGATATTTGGAAATTATGGCATAGAGTGCGAATATACGGCAGATGATAATCCGACAGCAACGTTCGGTGGTAAAATTGGAGTTGCTAATTATATAGTGAAGATAATAACACCTGCTGTAAACAACCCGGATAATGAGCTTCAGTAATTAACTAAGATTATTTTTCCATCTTTTCGTGCCCACTTTACGAAACACACCCGCGGGGGTTTCCCCGCGGGTGTTTCGGCGTGTATCGAAGTAAAATAAATTAGCAGGAGCGCTTAATTTACCCGCAGCTTTATCCAGCGGCAAAGCGTGGGGGTTTAAAGGGTACCGCAAAAGGTCCCCTTTGAGAAATCTCTCCACCGCCATACGGCGGTTGCGTATTCATAAATTACTTATTTCACGGAAGCATAAAGTGCGCCATCCTTCATATCAACTATAATTACACTTCTCTCTGCCGGTGCCTCTGCAATTATGAGTCGTCCAACAAGTGTTTCAACCTTGCTTTGGATAAAGCGGCGGAGCGGACGTGCACCGTATATCGGCTCGAAGCCGTTTTCAATAATATAATCGCAGGCAGCGTCCGTAACATCAAGCGCAAGTTTTTGCGCATCAAGCCGCTTTTGCAAATCAGCAAACATAAGCTTTAAGATGTTTGTGATATCTCCGCGCGTAAGCGGGCGGTAGAAAACAATCTCATCAAGACGGTTTAAAAATTCCGGACGGAACTGCATCTTCAAAAGCGAAGAAACACGTTCTCTTGCATCCTCTGCAATATCTCCGTCAGCCGTGATGCCGTCAAGAATTATATCCGAGCCGAGGTTAGAGGTGAGAATGATAATCGTGTTTTTAAAATCAACCGTGCGTCCTTGAGAGTCGGTAATGCGTCCGTCGTCAAGCACCTGGAGAAGAATGTTGAACACATCCGGGTGTGCTTTTTCAATCTCATCAAAGAGGACCACCGAATATGGCTTTTTACGTACTGATTCCGTCAGTTGTCCGCCTTCTTCATAGCCTACATATCCGGGAGGTGCGCCGACAAGACGGGAAACAGGGTGCTTTTCCATATACTCGGACATATCTATGCGGATAAGATTCTTTTCATCGTCAAAAAGAGCTTCGGAAAGAGCCTTTGCAAGCTCTGTTTTGCCGACACCGGTCGGACCGAGGAAAAGAAACGAGCCGATGGGCTTTTTCGGGTCGGCAATGCCGGCACGTGAGCGCAGAATAGCCTCGCTTACCACCGTCACTGCTTCATCCTGCCCGACAACACGTTTGTGCAAAATATCGGAAAGCGCAAGGAGCTTTTCGCGCTCACTCTCTAAAAGCTTTGACACGGGGATGCCTGTCCAGCGACCGATAATTTTAGCAATTTCTTCGTCCGTTACCTTGTCGCGGAGAAGGTTGCTTTGTCCCTCGGCGGCCTCTGCCGTCTTTTCTGCCTCTTCGATCTCTGCGCGAAGCTGCGGCAAGCGTCCGTATTTTAGCTCTGCCGCGCGGTTAAGGTCATATTTTTCCTCAGCGCGCTCAATTTCGGTGTTCAGATTTTCAAGCTCCGCACGAAGCGTTTTCAGTTTTTCAATGGAACCCTTTTCGTTCTCCCACTTTGCGCGCATTTCGGCAAAGTCACTTCTCATCTCGGAAAGCTCGCGCTGTATTTCCTCAAGATGCTCGCGAGAAAGCTCGTCATTTTCTCGAAGCAGCGCAGCTTCCTCTATCTCATGCTGCATAATACGGCGGGAAATATCGTCAAGCTCTGCCGGCATGGAATCAATTTCCGTGCGTATCATCGCGCACGCCTCGTCTACAAGGTCTATCGCCTTGTCGGGGAGAAAACGGTCGGAAATATATCGTGATGAGAGAACCGCGGCGGAAATGAGCGCCTGGTCCTGAATTTTAACACCGTGGAAAATCTCATACCTCTCGCGGATACCGCGAAGGATGGATATGGTATCTTCAACTGTGGGTTCATCGACAAGTACCGGCTGAAAACGGCGTTCAAGAGCGGCATCCTTCTCAATGTAAAGGCGGTATTCGTTGAGCGTTGTGGCACCGATGCAATGAAGCTCACCCCTTGCAAGAAGAGGCTTCAAGAGATTTCCCGCATCCATTGCACCGTCGGTTTTGCCTGCGCCAACAATTGTGTGAAGCTCGTCTATAAACAGAATAATTTTGCCGTGGCTTGACTTTATTTCATTAAGAACGGCTTTTA
>JAZQSB010000083.1:0-3206 GCA_045629885.1 Eubacteriales bacterium
GACTTCTTGTTCTTGATTCTGTTGTCGAGTGTATAAACGGTGATGAGCGGGTGAGTTCAGTAACCGTTAAAAATGTAAAAACGGATAAAAAAGCAGAGATTTACGTTTCAGGATGCTTTATTGCGGTAGGAAGTGTGCCTAATACCGATGTGATAAAAGAGAGTGTTAAGCTTACAGCATCGGGATATATTGACGCAAAAGAAGATACCATGACAAATCTTCCCGGTGTTTTTGCAGCGGGGGATATCAGAGAGAAGCTTTCTTATCAGATTGTAACTGCATGTGCAGACGGCGCGGTTGCCGCGCATATGGCAGGTGTATATATTGCAGAAACAGAAAGGAAGTAAAGAGATGAGAGAGGTTTCGGTAAAGGAAATAACCCGCGAGGTTGCACGTCTTTGTGAAGAGGCGTGTTGTCATCTTACGCGTGATGTTGTTTCCTCGTTTGAAAAGGGGATGGCAGAGGAAAAATCGCCCGTAGGCCGTGATATTTTCAAGGTTATGTGTGAAAACGCCCGGTTTGCATCAGAGTCAGGTATCCCTGCGTGTCAGGATACCGGTATGGCGGTTGTTTTCATAGATGTTGGGCAGGAAGTTCATCTTACCGACGGCGATTTTTATGAGGCGGTAAATGAAGGAGTGCGTCGCGGATATGTGGACGGCAAGCTCCGTCTTTCTGTTGTCGGAGATCCTATTCGCCGCGTGAATACAAACGACAACACCCCGGCAATTTTACATACCAGAATTGTGCCGGGTGATAAGATTTCGATAACAGTGGCTCCCAAAGGCTTCGGAAGTGAAAACATGAGCGCTATGAAGATGTTTAAGCCCTCCGCAACTACTGATGATATAGTTGACTTTATCGTAGAAACCGTGTCAAAAGCAGGCTCTAATCCGTGTCCGCCTGTTGTTGTTGGTGTAGGACTCGGCGGAACCGTAGATATGGCGGCAGAATGTGCAAAGCGCGCGCTTTTGCGTGAGGTGGGAAGCGAACATCAGGATGAGCTTTACGCGTCTCTTGAAAAGCAAGCACTTGATAAGGTGAACAAGCTTGGTATAGGACCTCAGGGGCTTGGCGGTACGGTTACGGCACTTGCAGTTTTCATTGAACAGCATGCAACTCACATCGCAGGTCTTCCGTGCGTTGTAAATATGGGATGTCATATCTCGCGTCACGCATCAGTGATTATTTAGCGCTTTTGCTAAAAATGAACCTTGAATTTTGAATTTTTTGTGTGTTTTTTCTAAAAGTCTATTGTAATTTATATTGATGTGTGCTATACTTTAAGTAACGGGTACAGAAGTACCAATACGAAAGGAGCGACACACATGAAGTACATCTACGCAGAAAGAAATTACGAGTTTACCCCCGATGTTCGTGCATACGCCGAAAAGAAGCTTGCAAAGCTTGATAAGTTCTTCCGCTCGGATGCAGAGGCTGCGGTTACTGCAAGAACGGAGCGCGGACATACTTGCATTGAGGTGACCGTCAGAAGTGACGGAATGCTCCTTCGTGCCGCGTGTCGTGATACGGATGTTTTCCGTGCAATTGACACTGCGGAGACCACGATAGAAAGACAGATAAGAAAAAATAAAACCCGCCTTGAGCGCCGCTTGCGAGACGGTGCTTTTGAAAATCTTCTTCCTGTTGACGATGAACCGTTTGAGGAAGAACGCGAGTTTTCCATTATTCGCACAAAACGCTTCGCTGTAAAGCCGATGACGGCTGAAGAGGCGATTTTGCAGATGAATTTGCTGAATCATGAGTTCTTTGTGTTCAAGAACGCAAATGATGACGAACGTTTTTCGGTTGTTTATAAGCGCCACGATGGCGGCTACGGACTTATCGAAGATGAATAAAATTTAACACCAAAAGGCATCTGCTTTTGCAGATGCCTTTAATATTGATGCAGGAGATGTGAAAGGATATGTTACATGATCTTTTGCAACTGTTTCTGATTTTTTTCAGAATAGGTGCATTTACATTCGGCGGAGGTTACGCCATGATTCCCATACTAGAACGGGAATTTGTAACCGACCGCGGCTGGGTAACGAGCGAGGATATGCTAAACTATGTTGCAATAGGACAGTCCACGCCTGGAATAATCGCGGTTAATATGGCCACATTTATTGGTTATCGTAGACGCGGTTTCTGGGGGGCGCTGGTTGCAACCCTTGGCGTTATAACACCGTCACTTATTATAATAACTGTTATCGCGGCGTTCATTTCGAATTTTAGTGAATATGTTTACGTGCAGAAGGCGCTTGCCGGAATAAATATTTCCGTTGCCGTAATCCTTGTTTCGGCAGTATGGGATTTAGGGAAAAAATCAGTTACGGATATGACTGGACTTGCTCTTGCTGTTATTGCATTTCTTGCTGTTGTTGTATTTAAAGTAAACAGCATCTGGCTTATCCTGTTTGCGCTTGTTGTTGGGATTTCGGTAAAAGGAGGAGTATTTAAGAAATGAATATATTTACTTTATGTTTTTCCTTTTTTCTTACAGGTCTTTTTGCAATAGGCGGGGGGCTTGCTGCGATACCGATTATGCAGCAGTTTATTGTTGACCGAGGCTGGGTTTCACCTGAGCTTTTTTACAATATGATTGCCGTCAGCGAGTCGACCCCCGGACCCATCGGCGTTAATATGGCAACGTATGTCGGGTTTGAAAATTACGGTGCTTTAGGCGGCATTTTGTCAACGCTGTCTCTTGTTCTTCCGTCTTTTGTGATAATACTTATCATCGCACGTTCATATGCACGGTTTCAGGACAATAAGTTTGTCAAAAGTGGACTTTACGGCATCCGCGCAGCTGTCTCCGGTCTTATCGCCACTGCGGCTTACAGCGTGCTTTCGGTAACGGTATTAACGTTTGATAAATTTTCAGAAAACCCGTCTGTGTTTACTCTGTTTAATCTGCGGCAACTTGCAATTTTTGCTGTAATTTTTGCGCTTTATAAAATATTTAAAAAGCATCCCATATGGTATATTATATTCGGAGCCGTATGCGGAATAGTATTCCTGTAAAACATTGCAGCTTCTTCTTGAATATAATTTATCGGCAGACATTTTGTCTGCCGATAAATTATTACTTCACTCAAACATGCTTATTATTTCTTTTCTCGTGCACTTATGCGGTGAGTAGCGCCATATATCGATATGCCCGCTTGTGATAAAATAATCCGAGGGAGTTATAAGTCTTTCA
>JAZQSB010000084.1:0-2948 GCA_045629885.1 Eubacteriales bacterium
TGAAAAGAAAGGCGCTGTTTCTGCAGAGTTACTGTTTCTTCGGTGGGTATGGCTTTTTCTCTTCTGTTAAATCGAGAAAACCCATTGCCGTAAGGCAAAAACAGCGTAAATCTTTTAATTGAAATTAAAAAATGAAAGGAAAGAAAAAATGAACGCAAAAAAACTTATTGCGCTTGTTTGTGCTCTTGCAATGGTATTTTCTTTTGCAGGCACTGCATTCGCAGCAGACGAAAAAACACCTATCGAAATCACAGACCTCGATAGAAAGAGTGCAGATGTGAAATTCGACAGTGAAGCAGACGGTGTTTCTGTCGACTTCGACAAGATTAAGATGGAGCATGATGTGTATTATGATTATACTCCGAACGTTGTAAGGGCTGAAGTCGGCGAAGCCAACGTTGTAGATCAGGATAATGTTGATGTTAAGCCGTACGCCTCTTACAAGGTTTCTTATGAGTATGATGAAGAGTACAGCTATGAGTGCTATGTTTCCGTTGAGATGGAAGGCATTAAGCTTCACCAGAGTCAGGGCGCCGGCAAGGGCTTTTGGACAGGCTTCAGCATCGAAGCTCCGAAGGATGCAAAGTATCTTCAGTATTATAAGAGCTTTGGTCAAAGCAGTTATGACACTATAGAGGTTACAGAAGGGGAGAAAACAAACTTCTACCTTAATGTTGCTGAATGCGATATGTGGGAGTATGCTGCTATCACTTGGCTTGATGCAGACGGAAACGACATTGTAGATGAGGCTTACTACTATATCGACCTTTCCCACATCAAGCTTCCGGCGGATGAGTATGAGTTTGGCACAGCAAACGTCTGCGACTCCTACCCGGGTGAAGAAGGTGCTCCGGCGGAGGTTTTCCGCGCTGTTTTCCTTTACAAAATCCAAAATTTGTGTTATACTGTAAACGCAACACAAACCAAATATTTCTAGTAATAAGTAGCGTGGGTTTTTGCCAATACTGGTAAAAACGCATGCTCATCCACGTACTTTTTGCTGGAAATTGGTTTTGTGTTGCAACAAATCAAAGCATGTGTTTTTCGGCGCATGACCTTTGGTTGTGCGCTTTTTTTATATGTGAAAACACATCGCAAAATAAAGTAACGGAGGATTACACAATAGTGATAAAAGACCTGTGGAACTCGCATCTGTCGCAAAAGCCATGTGAAAAAACAGAGGAAGAGGTTAAGCTTACGGAGGCAGCGTTAGGATGTCAGGAAAGGCTTCTGATGAGTTTTACGGATGA
This sequence comes from Eubacteriales bacterium, assembly GCA_045629885.1. Taxonomy (GTDB): domain Bacteria; phylum Bacillota; class Clostridia; order Oscillospirales; family JAAYXM01; genus SIG480. The sequence continues at coordinate 1,251 of JAZQSB010000084.1, forward strand.
ACAGAAGGTGCTTTTTGAAGAGTATTCCGAGCTTAGCAATGCTCTTAGCGCGATTTCTGCAGAACAGGCGTTTCAAACAGGCGTAAGCTTTGCAACGGAGTACATATTGGAAACTTTGGGAAAATAGCTTTTGGTACGGGCTTCCTCAAAAGAGGAGGTTCGTTTTTTGTTAAGTATTTATCAAAGATTTGGTTAATTTTTAACGAAAGGTGTTTAATTTTTAACAATTATTGCGTTTTTCGCAACTTTATTGTATAATATATCGGAAAATGTAATATTTCCATTTTTGCGGGAATATACATATATTAAATTAATTCAGGAGGCAAAGTCTATGTCACCCTATGTAATTGTGCTGGCAGTAATCGTTTTAACCTTCTGCTACGTTGCGTTTAACTATGTTCGCATACGCAAGATGAGCGAAGGAACAGCCGAGATGGCTGAAATGGCGGGTATTATCCGCAGTGGTTCGTCCACATTTATGAAGACAGAATATAAAACTATTTCAATAGTTGTCATTCTCGTTGCACTTGTTTTTTCGCTCTTTATTGAAAAGACGAGCGGCATTACCTTCATTATGGGTGCTGCAATGAGCAGCATCGTCTGTGTGCTCGGTATGAGAAGTGCTACATATGCAAACGTCCGTACGGCGAACAAAGCACGAGAATCCCTCTCTATCGGTGAGACGGTAAAGGTTGCGCTTTGCGGGGGAAGCATATCGGGTCTTGCTGTTCAGGCGTTCGGTATGTTCGGTCTTGTCTCCGTTTTACTGATGTGGGGCGGCGTTGATGCCGATGCAACCGGCACAGGTTTTCTTGCAAATCTTACCTGCAATCCGTCCATTATGAGAATTTCCACCTACTCACTCGGTTGCTCCGTTGTTGCAATGTTCAACCGCGTTGCGGGCGGCAACTATACAAAGGCAGCTGATATCTCGGCAGATATCCTTGCAAAAATCCGCCACGATATGCCGGAGGATGACAGCCGCGTTCCGAATGTTGTGGCTGACTTTATCGGCGATAACGTAAACGACATCGCAGGCAACTGCTCCGACCTTCTTGAGAGCTTTGTTGCAACCATGGCGGCGGCTATTATGATTGCTGTTTCAAACTTTGCACCGCTCGGAGATGCGGTGTTCACAGCCACTGCAGTTTTCCCGATAATTCTTGCGGGCGGCGGTCTTCTCGGGTGTCTTTTAGGTCTCGGCTTTGCGGCAATCCGCAAGATGGGCGATAACCCCTCGCGTGAGCTTAACCTCGCAACATGGATTTCTGCAGGTCTTACAATAATCATTGGTCTTGTTGCAGCTTATGTTATCTTCAAGGATGTTGATGTTGCAGATTTCCGTCTCGGTTGGCTCAGTCCGTGGATTTCCGGAGTTCTTGGAATCATCTGCGGCATCGCAATCGGAACAATTACCGAGTACTACACCTCCGCAGACTTTAAGCCAACTCAGCAGCTTGCCGAAATGGCAAAGGATGGCGAAAGCTTCGTTATCACTAAAGGTGATGCAGTAGGCTCACGCTCTTGCCTTGCTCCGATTCTTCTTATCGGTATTGCGCTCGTGCTTGCGGGTATTGTCTGCGGCACATACGGTATCGCAATTGCTGCGCTCGGAATGCTCGCATTCGTTGGTGCTACTGTTTCAATTGACGCATTCGGACCCATCGCGGATAACGCAGGCGGTCTTGCAGAATCCTG